>CAYQPI010000124.1:0-20668 GCA_964419405.1 uncultured Flavobacteriaceae bacterium | reverse complement strand
TCATGCGTTCTCAAAAACAATTTTTCAAAGCCATATGTTGAAAAACAATGGGCATGAAAAACTTTTAACGCTTTTGTACCTATCCCTTTACCCTCAAATCCAAGATCAATAAAAAAACCTATCTCAGATTTAGGAACCCTCCATTCAATATTCTTCAAGTCAAAAAAAGCAATAAACTTATGGCTTGTATTGTCAATTAACACATATGGAAAGTATGTTTTAGACTCAATACCTCTATCCATTTCAGCTAGAAATTCTTTAGTTGCCTCCATATTTTCTGTTCTCAAAACTGTTCCCGCAAAGTACTTTCGAAGTCTTTCCCGATTGTCCTGTACCAAACGATAATATGGATTCAGATCATTTTCTCTAAGTAATCTGAAAGTAAAATTATCAAAAGTGATCATGGTGGTATTGATGAAATCAAGGTAAAAATACAAATCCTTTTGGTATTAGGATACCGATTCAGCATGAATCAAGTCACTCTTTTAGCAATCAGTATTGTATGGTTTTCGATGTGAGCTTCTTTCGTTTTATACGAAACGGTAAACTCGCGAAGCAAATCAAACGAATTGGAGCCTAAATCCTGAATGATCTCTGAATTATTATGATAATAGAACCTCATAGAATTTCCTCTTCCATCCTCAGTCATTTTCGACCCTTCGTGTGACGCATTGACAAAACTCAAGTAAAACACCCCAGAATTCGGCAATAATTTCGAACAATCAGCTATGAGTTGCTTTCTTTCTTTTACCGACAGGTAAGGAATAACAAATCCACAAATAATTCCATCATAAACGCTCTTAAGAGATATTATGTTTCTACAATCCAATTCTATGAATTCGGCTTCCGGAACATTTATCCTTGCCCTTTCAATCATTTTAGGAGCCAGATCGGTTCCCTTCAAAATTAAATTGGGTCGCTTCTTAATCAAATACCTTGCTATATTTCCTGGTCCACAACCAATTTCCAATACCTTGAGCTGATCAACCTTTAAATGATGCAGGAAAAAATCATAAGTTTCCTTGTAAATAGTGAGGTCCATAAATTGAGATTCATAGGCCTGCGCTGCTTTATTCCACCCATCAAAGGTCTGTTGATGTTCATTCATATCATGGATTTAATGGTAATTAAAACTTTGTGGAGTTAAAGTTCAAAAACATCGTTCCTTCTAGCAATATTAAATCCTTTTTTTAAAACAGTTTTACTGGCTTCACTGTTTTCATTCAATACCGGATTGGTGTGGTTAAAATGAATAAAAATTATCTTTGATTTATCCTCTGTTGACAACCAACGAAATTTCTCCATACTTTCTACAATAAAAGGATGTGGAATTTCTGAAATATCCCTGTTATTGATTTCTTCTCCATCGTAAAACGTCGCATCAATAAAGGTGTAATCAACCTGCTTGATCAGATCTACAATATCCCTATCCCATTTTTCCCATTTATCGATATCAGGAACAAACAATGCAGTTTTATTTGGACCTTTTATAAGATACCCAACCGTTTCAGAATACTCGTCCCGATGAGGAACCAATAAAGGAGTTACATGCAGATCCTGGTTGAGTTCATGCTCAACTTCATCCTCCAGTGTTCGAATACTGATATTTTTGTTTCTAACCAATTGATCCCAAGGACCATTTTGTGTAAGATATTCTGTCATTTTTGGCATGGCAAAAACAGGTACTTCCTTAGCATTCATGGCTTCCTTCCCCAAATACATCAAGCCTGTATAATGACCGATGTGCGCATGAGTCAGGAAAATCCCATCAGGGCTTTCTGAATTGTTCACAAGACCAATTTCTTTCAAGGCTTTCATTTGAATAGCAATGTCGGGGCTAGCCTCAAAAAGATATTTAGAAAAATTAATTTGATCTATAAGGCCAAGAGACACCACCTTTCTACTGGTATTCTCATTTTCGAAAAGCTCCTGACAGCATTCATTTATACAAGCAATCTGAGGTGATCCGGCATCCTGAGCTGTTCCGAGAACCACCAAAAACACCTTTTGATCGATCAAATCTTTAGAAGTCATTACAGGTGCCTGTCCCCATGCCTGGAAGCAACTTAAAATGCAACTAACAAATATGAATACATGATGAATCTTCATACCTGTAAAGGTATACAAAAATCAACCTACTTTCCTTTCCAGGGCCAAATAATGGGTTGTTTCTGACCCAAACAGTGGAAACACCTTTAACTCACATTCATAGGGAGTATGATCCTTTTTATAATTGGTAATCACTTTCGTAAACGGCTCATTGACAACAAGTTTTTGCCTGATATCTAGTTTTTGTTTTTCTGTGGTAGCTTCTCCCTGCAAAAACTCAGGAGTTTGATTTAAAGCGTAGCGTTTAGAGTATCCGGTCATTTCGACAAAACCATCATTCACCCATACGATCTTTTTACTCATATCAGTGATCACCAGGGCTTCAAAAGACTCATTTTTAAAAATCTCATCAAAATCGTTTTTCCAATGATATTTGGAGGCTATTTTAAGGAGCTCTTTAATATCTGATTCTCGCTTTAAATGATGAGCAGTCTTTTCATAGTGAGCACCAAAAACATCCCAACTCATCAAAGGTAATTTCTCCTTACTAGAAGGTTTCAGTAAATGTTTTATTTTTCCATATTGCTCAGAATCCAAGGATGATAAATACACATCCAGACACATCATCTTTGTAATATCATGATTCATTTTCTACTTTGTTTAAGAAATTACCGACATTTAGCTATCTAAAGTTAAACATCATATTATAAGCAAGTTAAATATAGTAATTTTCATGAAAACTCCAAGAATCATGACCGATGTATTCGAAAAAGTGTTTTTTATTCGTTTAGTCTATTATAGCTCTTAAGCGTTTTTTTCAACAGATCATGAGGCAAGGCATAAGCCTTATTTCCATGAATTCCTTCCATCGTTTGGGCAGCGATCATCGCATTAATAATTGCTTCTTCGACTACCTGAACGGTTGCTTCAAAAAGGGGCATTAATCTGTCATTCGAAAATGTTTCAACACTGACAGATTCATCCCTATTAAATGCCTTTTCATTGGCAGTTGAAAAAGCTAAAAAAATATCCCCGGAACCATTACTTCCACGACCACCAACGATTCCGATTCCCAAGGGAATTCTCTGGGCAATTCTTTTTAATTGATGGGGTAGCAAAGGTGCATCTGTTGCGACGATGACAATAATAGAACCATCTCCCTCTTTTCTTCGTGATTGAGGTGGTGCATTGTATACATAGTTTAAGGTGTCCTTAAGCGCAATTCCAACAGGAACACCTGCAATACTTAAATTTCTTTTTGCGCCAAAATTAGCTTGTACAATCGCTCCAACGGTATAGCTTTTCTGATCAATAGTCGTCACTCTGGATGCTGTTCCGGTACCTCCTTTAAAACCAAGACACATCATCCCTGTTCCTCCACCTACATTTCCTTCTTCGATAGGGCCTGAAGAAGCATTTTCAATAGCCTCCAGCACATGTTCCTCCTTCACATGAAAACCGTAAATATCATTTAGGAAACCATCGTATGTCTCTCCTACCACGGGGTAGGTATACCACCAGTCCTCTCCCTTATACCAGTCTGTGTCAACATACCATTTAAGTACAGCATCTCTCACCACTCCTACGCTATTTGTATTGGTGATCATTATAGGCGTTTCTAAAAACCCCGATTCAGTTACCCAGGTAGTACCTGTCATCTCTCCATTACCATTCAGACTATACCAATTGGCATATACAGGACTAAACTTCTTGTCCTTCCCCCTCGGAAAAATAGCTGTGACTCCAGTTCTAACAGGCCCTTCTCCCAGATAATGACTTCCCTCACCTGAAATAATAGTGCTATACCCAACTTCAACTCCGGGCACGTCGGTAATCGCATTATAAACACCTGGTGTACCTGTAAATGGAACTCCTACATCTCTTGCCCTTGGTTTTTGCGCACAAAGAACAATGGTGCTGAGAAAAAATGTCATTAGTAATAGTGATTTCATAAGCTGCTGTGTATTTTCAAAAGGGATTATTAATTCTGTATTTTAAATGTGAAAACATCCGGTCTGCTATAATGTCCGACTACATCAAACATCCTTTTGGCGGCAATGATTTCGTTGAGATCGATCTCCGCATATAAAATTCCTTCTTCTGCTTCCATAGGACCTGCTATGATTTTACCATTGGGAGCAATGATGCAACTATTTCCAACATTGATCCATTCCCTACCTTCGGGATATCGTTTCTTGAACTCATAACCATCTGGGATATCAGTCATTCTCAGAGGCATGCATGCCGAAAGAACAAAAACTCCGCCTTCTCTTGCTATATGCCGCATGCTCAATAGCCAATTGGCACTTTTATCCCAGGTGGGAGCGGCCAATATCTGTGCCCCGGTTTCATAAACCGCATTGCGCGCCAAAGGCATTAAATTTTCCCAACAAATAAGTCCTGCAACCTTTCCGACATCAGTTTGATAGGACTGAAGGGTTTTGCCATCCCCCTGTGCCCAAATCAAGCGTTCACCTCCTGTTGGAATCAATTTTCTATGCTTCCCAATGATCTCACCATTAGCGTCGATAAATAACAAACTATTATAAAGGCTCGCATTACTGGTCTCAACATTTCGTTCATGCATTCCCATGACTACAGCAATCCCTGCTGATTTTGCTGCTTTGCATATTTTATCAGTACTCTCATCCGGTACCGAGATGGCATTCTCAACCAGTTTTACAAAAAGCTCATTCAGTTCCGCTCCCTTAGAATTTGGAATCAGCCAAACCCAATCAGGATAGCCTGATATGAATGCTTCAGGGAAAACAATGAGCTCTGCTCCTTCTTTTCCTGCCTGTAGAATTGTTTCGCAGGCTTTTTCTATCGTTTTATTCTTATTTAAAAATACAGGTGAGACCTGTGCAATCGCCACTTTTTTCATCCTAATTATTATATTACTCCGTTTTTGATACATAAACACCACCTACTTTCATGTCAAAATCAAAAACAAAATTGCTTTTCAAATGAAAATTAGCATCGATAGTATTTCCTACACGATCTTGACCTTTGGGCAAAACCAATAATATGACAAGGTGGTTCTTTTCAAAATCAACTTCCTCCTTGATCCTGGAATTTAATATCCCATTGATTTCAAAACCATAACTTGCCTCACTCAAGGTCATCTCACTAATGGTGGCATCCCCTATAGTTCCCGTTATGGGCTTCTCCTCAAAAATTGAGAATTCCAGAGAAACATCCCCCAATTTCTTTGCTGCATCCATGTCGAGAAAACCACCAACACCATACCAATCTCCTATCAATTCAGGATTATTTTCAATTATTTCTTCCTGACTTAAACCCTCGGCTAAACAGGAAATCAAAACAGAAGACATCAGTAGATACATTAAATTCTTCATGACAGAATTATTACAATTCATCTAAAGTTAATAAACAAAAATCAGAAAAAAGAAAAACCTAGGGTCAATCTTGGTGCACCTGCTCAATCAACGCCAAACGCTTCACTGTAGAATCCTTTTCAAGTAATGTACCAGGTGATAAAACTGCATTGGCGCCAATTTTAGTTCCATCGCCAACCAAGGCGCCATATTTATGAACACGGGTATTGATTACCTTGTCTTTAAATAAAACATAAATATCCTTGTCTGCTCTTTCATTAAAGTGATTTGCCGTGATAGAACCGGCCTCAAAATTGACCGAACTACCAATGATACTATCACCTATAAAATTAAAATGAGCGATTCTACTTTTATCAAATATCAATGAAGACTTTAATTCACATCCCGTCCCTATTTTCACATCCTTTCCCAGATAAACTCCGTTTCTGAGATAGGCATTGGCTCCAACAAAACAGTTTTCTCCTATAACAACCGGAGGCTTAAGGGTTACGTGATCTTCAATTACAGCCGTTTTATGTATAGCGATAGAATCTTCTACAACAAAGTCATCGTCCAAATCTGCAATGAAGACCATTAGGAAGGTTTCAATATCCTGAATGATCTCCCAAGGCTGAAATTGTCTTTGGTCAAAGCTTCGACTAAAGGCTTCTATATAGTTGTCAATTGTTATCATTTTTCGTACAATTCTATGGGTAAATCATCTGGATCCGAAAAAAAAGTAAACTTCTTTTTTGTAATGGCATCAATGCGAATACTTTCTGCTTGAATTCCCAAATCGTTTAAAAGAGCTTTACTTTCCTCTACGTCATCCACTTCAAATGCCAGATGTCTCAAGCCGCATGCTTCAGGTCTTGTTATTCTTTTGGGAGGGTTCTGAAACGAAAACAGTTCAATCGTGTAGTTTCCATGCAGTGATAAATCACATTTATACGATGCGCGTTCTTTGCGAAAAATTTCTTTTATAATATCAAATCCCAAAACCTGGGCATAAAATGCCTTAGATTTTTGATAATCACTGCAAATGATGGCAATGTGATGTACCTTTTTAATTTTAATCATTCGAATAGGATTTAGAGATTCTAAATACGCGCAAACTTTCTATGATGACGGTGAATATAATGATAGATCCGCCAATGATGGTGGTCAGTTCCGGATATTCGTTTAAAAAGATCATTCCAATAATAATTCCGTAAACCGGCTGGCTGCAACTCACAATACTCGCCGTAACAGTAGAAAAATGCTTTAAACTTCTAAGAAACAAACTATGACCAATAGCCGTTGTCAATAAGGCCAGTACTAAAGTTGCCGGTAAATATTCAATAACCTGAGAAGTATCCAGATACAAGGCAAAAGGACTTAGCAGCAAGGTCACCACCAATAGTTGATAGGCCATCAATAGAGTTCCGTCGTACTGATTGATCTTCGTTTTTAAAATGATATTTCTCGTGGCATAACAAAAGGCTGATAATACACCAAAACCAACCGCTTTAAAGTCATCACTTTCAAGACTAAAATCAGGAACCAAAAAATAGATTCCTATCAAGACCAACAAACTCAATAGCAAATGTATCTTTAGAATTTTGGTCTTCAAAAAAATAGGTTCCAAAACTGCCGTGATAGCAGGATAGGTAAACAAGGAAAGCATCCCAATAGCGACATTTGACAAGCGAAGCGAATAAAAATACGTAATCCAATGCAGCCCCAGTAAAACTCCTCCGATAATTACAGTTATCCTGTCTTTACCCTCAATATGAAAGCTGATCTTTTTCCACCTGCAAAACAGATAAAGTACTATCCCTCCCAACAAAGACCTAAGACCTATGGTAATAGGAATGGGCAAATCAATAAAACGACCTAATGCCCCAGATGTACTGATGAAAAGAATCGCCAGATTTAGTTCTATAAAATGTCCCGTTCGGATTCTTGTATCCATCAATGTCTATTCCTGATATTATGTAAAATCGAATTCCAAGATTCAACCTAACACATCCAATTATATGTTAATGATTATAGATTCTTCCAATTCTGATTCACGAGGAGCTTCAAACCAGGCCTCCATAAATTCAAAATTCTCATCACTTACTTCAAATTCAAAAGTATCTCCCTTTTGAAGATTCCTTTGCTGAACCCGTTTATATCTCGTTTCTTTTGGGATGTCAAGATAATGCAATCTTATGTTGAAACCATGCTCAGTCGCAAATACTCTGAACTTTTCCCTATGGGCAAATTTAGAAAGCCCTAGATCAAGAATTGCATCAGTTCCAGAAGATTCTAATTGCTTAACCAATTCCATGATAAGTCCTTCAACTCTGTCAATACGTTCTAAAAACCAGTCCAGCCCATCTGTTTCTCTCTTGTCAGGGATGAACAGTGCATTGTTCCATTGATCAATACTAAACACCAAGCCACCTGTTTTTTTCTTCAATACTTTCGAATAGGTTGTTTTTCCAGAACCTGTATTTCCCACTATAAGATGTATCATATGTACCTATTAAAATTATAACAACCCCTTAGTCAGAAAGCTATTCATTTGCATCCAGTTTCAAGAATTCAAATGCATTATTGTATAAAATATCCTGCTTATCCTTTTCTGTTAAAAACTCCATACTATTCATATAGTCTATCGATCTGTCAATGGCGTCAGGCCAATGCATCTGATCTAAACCAAACATGACACGATCCAGATAACCAGCCTGTCTATTTTTCATTAGGATCTTTTTTATAATAATGTCCCTTAAATGCCGTATTCAGAAGTTGACCTTTAAGATCATAAATCTCCCACAATTGCAGCACATGACCGTCGTCTTCCTGGCTCCAGCTTATCTGATTATAATACATCGTACCGTTTTTTCCTTTGATTTCTTCGCTTTTAAGGACCATGGTATTCCCTTTTAAGCCGCCTCTTAATTTTAAAACATTGCCACTATTATCTATCCATAATTGATTCCAGGATTGATCAGTCGTATCATAATAGTTATGGCTGGTTCCTGTAGTACCTTTTGCTCCTTTCCATTTCTCTAGCAGAATGCAATTATCTTCGATTTTAGAAATGGAGTTTTCACCTACTATTTGACCCTGATCATTTTTTACTATCCACTCTCCCAGCCAGAAATCAAATTGTCCATTTACTTCCTGACAACAGGCGCAATCATCTTGGGCCAAAGCCGCCAGGTTTACGCTCAGCATCAGGAACAACAAACCTATGTTTCTAATATTCTTCATTTAATACATGGTATTATTATGGGACGATGCTTCAGGTATCTGTTGCATGGCATCCCAATGTTCAATAATTTTTCCATTCCCATCAAATCGAAAGAAGTCCATCGTGACATATTCTTCATTTCCCGGCCATATCTGATGTGTATGTAAAGCGACCAAATCACCTTCTGCAACAGCTCTAACAAACTCAATTGACTTTTCAGGATATTCTGTATACATCCTATTAAAATAATCTATAAACCCTTGCTTCCCATCTCCTACCAAAGGATTATGCTGTATGTAATCATCCCCAACATACAAGGCAACCGCTTTCGCTGGATCTCCATTGTAGGCCATTTTATAAAAGGCGATCGCATGTTCTTTATTATTCTTCAATTGTCTTTCCATTTCTTATCTTTCATCGAATCGTTTCTTGCTTCAAGATAAGGTATATTTTAAGAAAATCAATATGGCCACACTTTTGAACTATCACAAACCTAAAATTGTCTGGACATCAGATTCAGGAAGATTCAACAGGTCTGAATCGGGAAGTCTTTTCGTCAGTTCACGCCAATTCTCATCTTTGGAGAAAACCGTTTTAAATATAGGTAAAGCTTCATCCAGCCGCCCATTATTCGAAAGCGTTACCGCCTTCCAATATTTCATTTCCAAATTATCAGGAAACATCTTTTCAGCCGCACTGTATTCCTCCAATGCCAGTTTCATATCACCTTCTTCCATGGCAAGATCTCCACGATTTAAATGAGCATATGCCTTATGAACCTGTAATAAACGTTCCAATTCTTCAAGAGGAGCGGCATGATCATCCACTCTTAAATCGATCTTTTTATCGAGCCAGGGCTCAGAAACCTTTTCTGCATTCACTACAAGAATGGCAGCAGATTGTTGCCCGCGAATATCTCCTCCAGCAGCCTGAGCGGCCAGCAACACTTTTAAAACTCGATCTGCCAGTTCGAGGTCCTTATACGTTTCAAATGCTTTGACCATGGCCGGAACCACCTGATCATTAAGCATCATATTTGCCTGAACTGAGAAGTTTTTCCCAACATAATGGCTGGCAGAAACAATACATTTCTTTCCAGTATATGCTTTGACATTGCCAGTAACATCCAGCATGGCCACTTGTCGAACATCCCTTCCATTATCTTCCGAAATCAATTGATCCAAGGCCTGGGAGGCCGTCATTCCCTCATCCATCAAGGCCAAACCATCTGGTCCTAAAGCAGGATTGACAAAAGACTGTGTAGCCACTACACCAACCCCTGACTGACCCCAGGAAACAATGGTTCCAACAGAGAACCAGTGACTCTGTACGCCAACTGCCATTTCTCCTGTTTTCTCATCTCTTGCGACAATAGAAAAGGTATGGGCAAATTTATCTTTATACACTTGCTGAGCCTCCATATCGAAAGCCAGTAAAAGAACGAATGCAACCAATAAGGTCTGCAAAATAGATTTTTTCATTTCTGTAATTTTAAATTAAAATATAAACCAACCATGACTTCCAGCTACTACACCTGCAGTTGTAATCAAACTCAGCAGCAATAAAACCCAATGGACCCGATGCATGATAACAAAGGTTTTTCCTGGATTTTTCTCAGCATACTTTCGAAATAGCTTATGCAGCACCAAAGGCTCTAAAACATACAATACCAAGGTAAACAATATCCATACAAGTGTCATGGCATGAATCCACCAAAATTTCAGATCCAAATACCTGTCCCAGCCATCGATGGCATAGAGCATATAAAAACCAGATAAACCCGTTAATAAAGTAGTTATTTTAGCCTGAACAGCAAACCTGCCCTCAATGGTTTCAAAGGTAATTATTTGCTCTTCTTTAGATTTCAGTTTCTTAATGGCAGGGATCAGAACAGTGGTCACCATGCTAACACCACCTATCCACAGAACGACTGCGATCACATGAATCACTCTTGCCAGGGTATACAATTCCATTTCCATAGCTTATTTTATCTTTTATCTTTTACCCAGGTAAGTCTCAAATTTGAATTGGCACTTTCAACGGGTGTTAAAATGAGCGTATCTCCTTTAAAAGCATAATTTCTCTTGACAACTTTATTCCAATCCCCAGGATTGGAATGAGAAATTCTTGCATGCTCAACGATTCCCTGCTCTTTATCCACTTTATATTTGGCAACATACACATAAGAATTGGTCAAATGCTTTAAGGCTTCTTCAGCAATGGTATCCGTAAAATTTGGAAACTGAATCCCCGTTTTCTCATAGCCTTTGGTGGTTAAATGCAGCGACATATTATTGCTGCCATCATATAAGATATACCCCTGCATACCATTTCTCCACTCCTCCCATTGTGCTGAATCATCATTCATCTGTTCCATGATTACCAACCTCCATAAGCCATGAAATTTCTCTTCTTCTTTTATGATGTTATTTTTCTGGCAACCCATACATACTATGAATACCAAAAAGACCCATGATTTCGAAACTATTCCCATACTTTTAATTTTGTCTCTAGATTTTGTTTCACTGTAGCATACCATTCGTCTTTTAATATGCTTAAAACAATACTGTCTCTTCTTCCTACAGGGCTAGAACAGTTACTTCTTAAGATACCTTCTTCAATACATCCTATACTTTTCATCGCAGCAATTGATCTTTTATTATTATAATCTGCTCTAAACTCAACACGTTGCATTCCCCAATTTTCAAAGGCATGTGAAAGCATTAAGTATTTACAATTTTTGTTCAATCCAGTACCCTGATACTTTTTACCATACCAGGTATACCCTAATTGTGTCGTATCGTAAGCTGCATTAATATCATAAAACCTGGTAGACCCAGCGATCTCATTAGTCTTTTTATCTATGACGATAAAGGGATAAGCATAACCAGCTGCTTTATCGTTTAGTGCCTTGTCTATATACTTCTTTAAGTTCTCAATTCCGCTGGCCGGAGTCAAGGAATAGGTCCACAGGTCAGGTTCGTTAATTGAAAAATGAGTCAACAATTCCAGATCTTTAGATTCCATGGGCCGAAGTATGGTCCTCTCATTTTCAAGTACAATTTCTTTTGAAATATCCACAGGTTATTTTTTTAATCAAATATACCAAAAGCAGGTAATTTAACCACTGTATAAAACCAAACTCAAGAATGAAGTACCTGCCCTACACTTTTTCTTAGGATTGGTATCACTTCTCTTTCAAACCAGCCATTTTTACGCAACCAGATATTATTTCTGGGTGAAGGGTGTGGTAAGGGTAAATAGCCTGGTAAATACTCCTTGTAATTTCTGACGGTTTCTGTCAGTGTTTTTTTCTTCTTATCTTTTAAGTAATGGGATTGAGCATAGGTGCCGATCAAAATGACCAATTCAAGTTCCTTCATATGAGAAAACAAGGCTTGATGCCACTGTGGCGCACATTCGCCTCGTGGAGGCAGGTCGCCACTTTTCCCTTTGCCAGGATAGCAAAACCCCATCGGAATCAAGGCTATTTTTTCTTCATCATAAAAATCAACAGTAGAAACAGCCAACCACTCTCTTAGTCGCTCTCCACTTTTATCATCCCATGGAACCCCTGACCTGTGAACCACAGCCCCAGGTGCCTGACCAATAATGGCCACTTTGCTCTTTGCATGCGCAGATAATACAGGGTTGACACCATTGATCAAATGAGGCAGGCAAATACTACATTCTCTGATATCATCAAGTAATTTTTCCAAATCGAAGTCTTTTGAATGAAGGCCCATAAAACACCTATCTATAAAGTGCTCTTGGATAATCTAATATATTGACATTTTCGGCTTCTAATTTACGAATAGCATCCTTGGCAATCCAATTCGCCGCTTTGGTTTCCAGCCTAAGAATTTTATGAGCAGTCTCAATGGCTCTTTGATTTAAATCAATATTGCGTTTCCCAATACTCCTCAACGCCCAATTCACCGCCTTTTTCACGTACAATCTTTCATCATTGGCTTCTCTGATCAATATGGGCAGAAAACTTTCAAACAGTTCATTTTCTGATTTTTTATCTGCCATACAATAGGCTGCCATGGTAGCAAAACTGGCTCTTTTCTCAAATTCAGGCTTTCTTCCTGACCATTCATGAATTTTTTGAAGAGCAAAACTACTTTTAGCAAACAAACCCATGCAAAAACTGTCACATATTTCCCAGTTTTCAAATGTCACAACCCAGGCTTCCATCAAATTAGAACTAAGATCTTTTGGATCAAATAGTTTACTGCATAATAATCTCGCCTCATAAATCCCACTATTAAATAGTGCCAGGGCCAAGTCATTATCTCTTCCGATCTCTTTGGCAATCATTTTGAGTTCCTTGTGATAAATTCCTAAAGAATTGTTTGACACTACACCAAACTTCTTTTCTTTGAACGCCACCTTATCAGGGTCCTGCAAATCATATAAACAAGTGATTACCTCCTCGTAGGTCATAATGCTTTATTTGTTCACCAACTTCTTTTTTTTTTCAGCTTCAAAAGCTGCCGTTCTTTGAATCTGTTCCTCTAAGTCCCATTCAAAATCAAACCTCATTTTTAAGAATTCTGAAATTGGCCCTAAACCAATGGCTGCTCTTCTCTTATCAATATTTACAGGATCGTATACTGGCCACACATTAAAGCTTTTCGTTTCCGGATTATATTTCATCTGCCCTCCATAAACTTGCAAATCACCTCTTTCTGTAGCGATTCTATCTTCTGCTCTTACCAGATACTGCGCACTTAAATTCCCGTCAGCAACGGCCTTTCGCATCATAGGCAGGTAAAGAATTCTTACCTCATTATCTGCGTGTTGAATCACATTACAAATGGTTCTATTTCCTTGTTCTCCTATGAGTTCTATTTCCGGCCAACCCTGTGTATCAAGCAAGTGCCTTACTTTTGTTTCATTGATCACATGATTTCGTTCATAGATCTCTTGCTGAAACTGAGCTTGTTTTGAATCAATACCAAAGGAGTCGATATAGGCATCTCTCAATGTAATTGGTTCTTGTTCTGTTCTAAAAACTGTGTCGAGCATGGCTACGATATCCATTTTTTTCGCTGCAAGCCTCTGAGGCTGTTCGGCCTTTGTATGGCAACTCAGCATCAGGAGTGTTATTAAAATACCAGCTATTGTTTTATTCATTTATAAATATTATTTATTTGATCTTTTCTTTCTTTGTCCAACGTTCCTTCACCCAATGCGCCTCTTCTTCATGGCTTAAAAAAGTCCAGGTTACAATTCTGCTAGACTTATTTCCCTGCCCCATTTGAATTGTTTTGTACTCTTCTACGTTCAATTCATCAAGTAGTTTGTAAATATCATTTAGATTCGACTGCTTTGACACCAAGGTTGAAAACCAGCAACATGACTTTCCAAACTTTTTACTCTCTTTGATCATCCGACGAATAAATCTTTTCTCACCTCCATCAGTCCAGAGCTCACCTTCCTTCCCTCCAAAATTTAAGTCGACCTTAGATATCTTTTCTTTTTTAAGATTGGTCAGTTTTCTGAGAGTGCCAGCTGTTGCCTCAGCTTTTGAGGCATGAAACGGTGGGTTGCAAATGGTAAGATCAATGGGTTCTGATTTCAGGATCACCCCATAAAAAATATCAGACGATTTCGATTGCAATCGGCATTCGACCTTTCCTTTGAGCATTTTATTGGTTTGGATTATCTTATTCGCTGAGGCTATCGCCACCGGATCAATATCCGATCCAATAAACGACCAGCCATATTCATGTACCCCAATAATCGGATATACACAATTGGCCCCAACACCAATATCCAGGCATCTAATTTTTTCTCCATCAGGCAACCTGCCAAAATTACTTCCTCTTAGGTGATCAGCCATATGATGAATATAGTCTGCTCTTCCCGGAATTGGCGGGCATAAATATCCTTCAGGAATATCCCAATCGCTAAGGCCATAATAATGAATAAGAAGGGCCTTGTTCAACATTTTAACGGCAGCAGCATCAAAAAAATCAATAGATGCATCCCCATACCTATTCTCAATAACTAAGGGTGCTAATTCAGGACATGTCTTTATCAATTCCTTAAAATCATAACGACTCCTGTGTTTGTTTCTAGGGTGTAATTTTGGTTTTTTATCGGGATGTTTTTTCTTTTTAACAGACATAGATATTAAGGAAAATTAAGAATTGAAAGATAAGGAAAAACTAACTGGACCTATCAACTTCATTTTTCTAAAAATTCAATCCTTTATTGATATGCATTCAGCCTATACATAAGGTTGAATTGAAAGATAGAGGGCCTCTACTTTCGTTCTGGCCCAGGGTGTTCTTCTTAAAAACCTAAGACTTGATTTGATCGTGGGATTGTTTTTAAAACAATTGATATTGATTCTCAATGCTAATTGCTCCCAGCCATAATGCTCCACTAAAGTTTCGACCATGGTCGCTAATTTAACCCCATATAAAGGATTATTTGATTGATATTGAGGTGGCCCTTTCTTATCATTCACGCTTTTCCCACTACCTGTTAAACCATCGATCTGTTACAATACCCTGCTTTTTTAAAGTCACGGATATTCATCGAGATGATAGGAACTTCCGGAAGCATTACTTTCAATTTGGCAATGATCGCCTTAGAAAGTTGCTTCTTTTCTTTATCGGTTCTACCTTCCATAATATTGGCGAAAATATGTAAAAATGCTTTTTTAGACTCCCCTAATTTATACTGATCGAAGGGGTTAATTCGAACCTTAATATCTCCAGGATCAAAAAGTCCGCTATCTGTAGCAGTCTGATAAACTTTCTCCATGATATCTTGAGGCTTTTGTACCTCCAAAACATTTTCTGAGCAATCAATGACAAAATGTGGCATATTGTTTCTTTTTTTAATTTATTAATCTATTCAGGCTTAGGGTCAAACTGAGAAATCTTGATGCTATTGGCATCATTAATGATCTCTTCTGGATATTCATACATCTCCAATATTCTAATCGCATTTCGGGTTTTTAATTTCCCCTCTTTTAACTTATGATCAAACACTAAGGCTTCTTTGTTGATCTGTTCTGTAAAATGAAATAATTGATAGTGCTCTTCATGCAGTAATTCTGTCAATTCTATGTCATGAGTAGACACCAGCACAACATGGGGTCCCTTATTCAAATACGACAAAATGGCCTTTCCTCCCGAAACTCTTTCTATGGTATTGGTCCCCTTAAAAATTTCATCCAAAACAAATAGATAGGGACCTTTTTCATCTGATACCTCTATGGCTTCTTTAATACTTAATACTTCCTCAAGATAATAGCTCGTATTATCAGTTATATCATCGGCAATTCGAATCGAAGAGTACACTTTGAAAAAAGGCGCCTCATACTTCTCTGCAAAACTAACATAAAAAGACTGAGCTAAAATACTATTGATGGCCACAGTCCGAATAAAGGTCGTCTTTCCTGACATATTAGATCCTGTCAAAAGCAAACTAGAATCATACAAGTCCAAATCATTTGGAACACATTTTTCAATGAGAGGATGGTATATTTGCTGAACCTTGATCTCTTTTTTTTCTGAAAATTGTGGTTCACATACAAGGCCTTCACCAGATTTGACGGATGCGATGGAAATTGCACTATCTATTTCCCCAATAAAACGAAACATTCCCTCTATAGCATCCTTCTCCTTATTCACAGCATCTATGAAACTAAAAAAAATGATATACTCAATATTGAATTGAATTTTCACCAACTCGATCAAAAACCATGAAATAGCAGCAAATTCATTATCCAGTTTTTTCTCAAAAGCTATAAACTCCGTTTTCAGTCTGATGGCATCAATTTTTTTTATAAAAGAGACATCTTTGAAAAAAGGTTGGAAGGCATCTTTTTGTGCCAGATTTTTACTTACCGTCAAAGCAATAGAAAGTTGTTTTACCCCATTTACATAATAATTGATATTATCCTTATTTCTGTAATGAAAGAAAGAATTTACTGCTAAAATCGGAATCAGTAACAAAATAACTGGAGGATAGAAAAATGTGAGAATGATAACGGCTATTGCTAATACCGAAAGGGCCTGAAGTAACCAGTAAATTTTCGGCTTTTGAATTTGTCTTCCATTGATCAGCTCTTCTAAGGCATAGGCATCGTTATCACTAAGTTTAGATAAATGGATCTGGCATTGTAATCTGAGATCAGAATTGTTTTGGAACAAACTCGTCAGTGAATTAAATTTCTTTAAGCTTTCAATGGTACCAATCGTTCTAAGCTTAAAATATAAGTACTGCTGCCCTATTTTTGATGCAGTCCTGTCAATAAATTTAAAAACCTCGTTTAGGTCGAGATCAACCGTCGTTTTTTCTGAAATAATATGGTACGCCTCTGAAGTATGCCGGTTATTCTCAAAATACCTGCCAATAGAAAAAAAATTATAATACGATGCTGTATTCTTTTTGCCCCATTGTTCAACCAAGCTCAGTTTTAGGCTTTTCAATCTTTTTTTGCGATAGAAATTATTCATTAAATAAATGATGGTCAATAAGGATAGCAGACCAAGGATCCAATTCATAGTCTAAAATTATGGTGCCTTTAAGGCAATTAAAAAATCAGTTGATTCATAGGTACTGATCAGGGTATTGCAATAACTCCATTTCTGTATAAATCCAAAGCCTGGTTCAATAATAAGACAATTAATTCAATGGGCATATCTTTATTAGGATCTATATGCAGTACTTTCATTCTGGCTCTCCCTTCAGATTTCAGATTCGGATGGGACAAATGACTTCCCTCAACAAAGAGAATATAGGGATATTGTGTTTTTTTGTCGACCCATAAACAGCAAAACATCTTTTTTTTGTAGCAAAAACAGGGCATTCCATACTTTACCGTCTCAGTGATTGCTTCATCCAGACCTTTAATAATATCCCGTAAAGCCAGCAGACAGCTTTTATTTGGTTCTTCTGATTTTAAATAAAACCCTGTTTTATCCATCAGTTCACGGCATATAAAATTTCAACCGCACCCGTAGAATACGTACGACTGCGTATTAAACTTAAATTTGTTTCTTTGGGCAGATTCCCAAATAGTTCTTTTCCCTCCTGTAAAATAATGGGCATGACAAAAACCTGGATCTCATCAAGAAGTCCCTCGTTAAGTAACATTTTATTTACCTGACCTCCACCAATTAACCATATATCCTTGCCTTTTTTTTCTTTAAGTTTTCCGATAAATTCAACATGGTCATGTGTAATAAACTTAACAAATTCTGTATCTCTTACGTCTTGCTTTCTGGTCACTACATAATTCGTTTTATTGGCATAAGGAAAATCAATGCCCCAGGAGATAATCTGATCATAAGTTGAATAGCCCTGAATAGTTGTGTCAATCTTCTTATAAAAGTCAGCATAACCATGATCTGTATGTTCAGGATTAGGAATGGACTCCAGCCAGTCAACACTGCCATCAGGTTTTGCTATTTTTCCATTTAAACTAGCTGCGATATAGAGTTTAATTTTTCTCATAAGTGACTCATTGGTTAGAAACTACAAGGTAAGTATAATTTCATCATGCTTCAACATTGTTAATCCAACATCCATTCTATTAAATCCTTCTCATCGACAATAGACCAGCTGTGAGGATGTCTTTCACCATTGGCTCGATATCCACGATTTTGCGTCGGGATATATTCCAGCCCTTTAAAACCATTCTCTTTTAAACTTTTGGCCAGTTCTTTAATATAATAGGCATTTGTCTGCTCATAATCGGCCATTCGATGTTGCCTCCACCAGATGGTATCAGGTTCTGTATAAAATCGCATTTTTAGATTTTTTAAATTCTTAAGATTTCTGAAATCACTGGTCTTATATGTGTAAATCGCATACTTTTCATACGCTGAAATATCATCATGTGGATTGCCAAATTTCTGCCCTAAATTCTCTATGATCCAGTTGCTTTCGTCGACAGAAACTTTAGAAAAATTACGGGCAATATTCTTTTCTGATGCAAAATACAATTGAGATAGATCGATCGGTGAATCAACAATGAATACGCCCTTTGGTATGATTCCTAAGGCTGAATTTGACACCAAATAAGAACTCAACAATAAGGAAACATTCCCTCCGCTCGAGAAGCCTCCAATATAGATGTCAGTATTATTTAATTGATGCTCATCGAGGAGCTGTTTCGTTTTTTGAGCTAATTGTAACTTTTCATCCTCCTCCAGATACAACTTCTGATTATAATTCATCAAGACCACAGCTACCTGATTTACACCTGCCACAGTAAGAATATTGAATTGTTCTTTAATATCTTTCGGACTTTCAGGGTATCCACCAAACAGTATTAAAACGGCTTTGACCTCAGCGGTAGGTTGA
The DNA here is from genome assembly GCA_964419405.1 of uncultured Flavobacteriaceae bacterium. Lineage (GTDB taxonomy): Bacteria > Bacteroidota > Bacteroidia > Flavobacteriales > Flavobacteriaceae > Lutimonas. Next base: position 1,720 of record CAYQPI010000124.1, on the reverse strand, counting down.
AACAATTCATACTCATCACTGACAATCTCAGTTATTCTTAGCGCTTCGGTTTCTTTCATTTTTTTGCCTTGTTTCGGATTGTCACAGGCAAGTACCAACATCAGTAAGAAGATGCTCACATATTTTGTCATTCGTGTTTGTTTTAATTTTCTTAGACTTTTTTAAAAGAAGCTTTGATCTTTTTTTCAAGCAAGACCGTTCCTTAATTATTCATCAAAATATAAGAATTCAATGAGGTCGCAATGATCAACCAAAGGAAATAAGGCAATATGAATAATGATTTGATCTTCAGTTGAGGTGCATAATAAAAAAGAAACACGCCCACCAAAACGGTCAGGCCTGAGATCACAAGGAGTCCTCCAAATACGTTTTGATAATAAAAAAATACCGGATTCCAGGATATATTCAAGATCAATTGTACTACATACAAACCAACTAAAAGAGCCTTGTTTTCAGTAAGGGGCCACAGATAGGCCATATACAGGGTAAAGCATATCATGATTGTCGTCCAGGCTGCTCCAAAAACCCAGCCAGGTGGTGTCCAGGGGGCCTTGGCAAGATTTATATACCATTCAGAAGGCACACCTTTCCCTGTAAAAAAACTACCCAGTGCCAAAGCGCCAAAATTAAGTGCTAAAAAAATAATCAGTCTGTATATCATGTGATTTGTTCAAGGCATATATCATGCGGTTCCATATGATTAAAAATACTAAAAAAAGCTGCTGCACATGACAAATAGACTATTAATATTTAACTGCTCTTATAGCTTGTTATACGCATCAACCACGAAAAAACACCAGGTATAAATCTATTTAGCAAAACGAAAAATGACATCATAAGTGGTCTTACAACTACCCTTGGTTTCGCTTTTACAGCTCTTAAAATCACCTTTGCAGCACTTTTTACAGTCATGGTAGGAGTCAGCCAATTGGCAATTTTCGGTATACGATCTTCACTCACCGGATTGTTTTTAAAATAGGGTGAGTCTACTTTGCCCAGCACAATCTGCGAGACCTTAAATTTCGTGTCGTAAAGATCCGCTTGGAGAGATTTGGCAAAACCCATCATGGCCCATCTTGCCGGCGTATATCCTGTGGCTCCGGGAAATGCGAAATAACAGGCGGCAGAATTAATGATGATAAACTGACCTGTTCCCCGTTGTTGCATCTTATCAAAAAATATTTTGCAGGTAAACGCCGTTGCCAGGTAGGGAGAATCCATAGATGATTTATAGTAAGTCGCATCAGACTCCTTTAAAGACAGCCACTCACCTGCGCCGGCACTATTAATGATTACATCAGGCAAGCCTTCATTTGCAATGATTTCATTCGCAGCATTTTCTACGGCCTTCTGATCTGTCAAATCGGTTGAATAAACACTAACACGAGTTCCCTTAGGGTCTATTTCTCTGGAAGCCAATTCCAATTTTTTCGGATTCCTTGCCTGTAATATTATTCTGGCTCCCTCATCATATAGTGCAGCTGCTGCCGCTTTACCTATGCCACTTGAACCTCCGGTAATTAATATTAGTTTATTTTTCATAGTTCGTTATTTTTCAACGGGACTGTAAATCCCATTCTTTTTTAGAAATACCATAAAAATTATGAAGAATGTTTTCATAAATGAATTCATTCATTTTCATCATCCCGATTTTCTGTAAAATTTTATTAGAAGCCCCATGTTCAACATCCGCCATACCATAGATATTTGATTGTTTCAA
>CAYQPI010000123.1:0-11539 GCA_964419405.1 uncultured Flavobacteriaceae bacterium | reverse complement strand
ACCTGATTGAATTGTCGATCAGGTGTTTTTTTATTCCAGGAGTTGAATTACTTCATTCAGGTCTGAACGATTCTTATAGTCTGGGTCATAATGAACATAGCTAATTTTTCCGTCCCGATTGATAAGATAAGTTGCCGGAACCGGCAATACATTGTTATTTGATTCATTGTACGTTTTCAATAATTCATTCAGTTTTTCATAGTAATTAGGAACCGTCTCTTTAGTAACCTCAAAGGCTACTTTATAGTTATTCATAATCACATTTCCACTGTCATGAACTATGGAAAAATCGCTTGATATCATTTCAGAAGTTTCTTTTGTACGGTCTTCATTTTCAGGACTAACCACCAAAACAAAAACACCTTTCTCTTTCAATTCTTCTAAATGTTTTTGCAAAGAATTTAAATGTTTTTGGCAATGTGGACACCAATTTCCTCTGTAAAAGATGAGCAATATTTGATGATCCTTTAAAATGATTTGTGAATCGATCAAATCTCCGTTTTGATCTTTGGCGACAATTCGAGGGGCCGATTCACCCACCTCCAGGTGTTCATTGTTAATTTGTGCAATAAGTCCACTTGATACGAAGATCAAAACAAGTGTAAAAAACAGTTTCATAGTTTATAAATTTTCACCACTTAGACGAAGCCATAGATTTAAATTACAAACTGTCTTTAGTTCCATCGAATGAAATTTTTCCTAAAATAATATCGAAAAACATTCTAAAGTCTGATATCAAACTCCAAAGCGGATACGAAAAAGTGGCTGGCTTGTTCTTCTCGTAAAAATAATGACCCACCCAGGCAAATCCATAGCCCATGACAGGAACAAAAAACCACAGGACATTATTTCCTAAATAAACAGCCAAAGCGGCCAGCACAAAAACGAAAAGAGTTCCCACAAAATGTAATATTCGACAGGTTCTATTTTGATGTTCGGTAAGATAAAATCGATAGAACTCACTATATGTTTTAATTCTACTCATGATTAACTGTATAATGCATTTGTTAAAAAATTCTTTATGGGGGTCGCGGCTTTCTCTAAATCCAAAACAGTTGACATCAAGGAATCTGACACAATGATTTCAGGATTTTTATGTGTAAAATAATACCACTGTTTGTTCATAATTAAAGGCTGTTCTTCAACAATCTCTTTAAATTCCTTGGGTACTCTTTTACTTTTATCACCTTCTATGTTTCCAAAATTATCTTTGAATCCAACTGATTCAATCAAAGCTCCCAACTCCTTTATATGTCGAGTAAAATAGCTGCGTAATTTTTGAATCTGCTTAGAATCGGGCATATAAATACCTCCATAAAAGGCAAGTTTTTCTGGTCCTAATTCAATATAAATACCGGGATGGTTTTTATCCTTTCTACCCTTACAACTTATAATCGCTGAATTATTCAATTTATAGGGAGTTTTATCTTTTGAAAACCGAATATCCCTGTTAATTCTGAAAATGGCATCTTTAGGTTGAATGTCAAGCTCCGGGTCATTCACAGCCAATTCTTTTATCAAATCTCCTATAAATACCTTAAACGGCTCACGCACTACTGTTTCATAACGATTCCGATTCGTGTCGAACCAATCTTTATGGTTATTGGCAGCTAATTCTTTGAAGAACTCGAGATAATCCTGGGTAAAATATACCATCCTGTTTTATTTGTTAAATTACGAAAAAAGTAAACATGTTTTTTTTCGTATAATTTTATTATTTTTAGCTATATAAAAACACCAATCAGCCTTAAACTTCCTATATGTATCGAATTCTTTTTGCCTTTTCTTTTTTTTATGTTTTGAATCTCTCTGGCCAAAATTGTGTTGTTAAGAAAAATATGAAACCTGAAAAAGAGTTCCAGAGTATTACACAATTCGCAAATATGGATATCAAGTGGTATGATGAATGGTTGGAGCATACAGGTGGGGAAAAAAAGTTACCGAAACCATTGAAACCTCAAGAAAAATGGGATCATCCCTATATGAAAAATGGTTATACCGCAGCTATGCATGAAGGCCCAAGGTCATCTGACGTATCCAATAGACCAGGCCCTACATTAAAAAACATCCAAACTCAGTATTTTCATGTACTGCAAAAGGGAGGTGACTTTTCAGGTATGTGTCCTACCTTTGCTTTTATCAATGATAGTACCATGGCAACATTGTCGTTTGGCAGGGCCACTACAACCTTGTTATTACTTGACATAAAAGATACAATCAGTGTGCTCGATCAGGTTCGGATACCCGGAAGAGGAAACTCCGCTCTAGAACTCGCTGGTAAAAAAGGAAGAGGAAAAATTTTCACAAATACAGCTGGAGGAGCCTATTCATACATTTCAGGAAAAGATCGTGTTTATATTCCGGGAGCCAATAATAATCTACTAAGGGTAACCATTAAAAATAGAATGTTTGAAGATGAGGTAGAATCTATTGATATCGGCGATCAGGTAGAGGCCGGGAATTTGATAGATCCCGAGTTATCTGTAAAAGATCGACTTAACCAATTGACGGCTCTCATGCCCGATGCCAAAGGAAATATTTGGTTTACTTCAAGAAAAGGCGTAATTGGTGTTTTAGAAAGAAACAATCAGATTAAAACAAATTGCCCGGGAATATATCATACTGGTATAGGATACATAGGAATGTTTGAGAAAGTACGAAAATACTATCCACATGCCTTAGACGAACTAGAACCGTTGATTGCCATGAGCAATCAAGACAGTGTAAGCACCGAAGTCAGAAAACTAGCAAGATCCATACTTCATAATGACGATGACGCCAAAGAAGAGATTCAAAACTCCTTTTCAGTGGGTAAAGACGGTGTTTATATTGTATCCAATTATGCGCTTTACAAATTGCGCTTTAATAGTGAAACCAAAAAAATTGAGATGGATCCAAAATGGGCCGAAACATTTAAAAAAGGGGACCTACTCTATAATAATGATGGTGTACATAAGCCAGGTCATTTAAATGCCGGAAGTGGAACTACACCCACACTGATGGATGATCGTTTTGTAGCGATATGTGATAATGATAAGGATCAGGTCAATCTTTGTATTTACAGACAAGATAATGGCGAATTGGTTAGCAAGCTTCCACTTTTTGGAGATAAGGGAAGTGCTGTGGAAAATTCTGCTGTAGCTTATGAGGATACCTTTATTGTTGCCAACACCTATGGATTCACTGATCCCTTTAAAATAAATGATACGCCAGGCGGAATCATGAAATTTAAACTAAATAAAAGTACTGGAACCTTCGAAAAAGTTGAAAACTGGCCAGCCAGTGGCAGCTATGATTGTAAAACAGCCACACCAAAATTATCTACTCGTACAGGAATGATTTATGTTTACAACCGAGATGAAGAAGGAGACCATGGTCACCAGGACTGGCAAATTACCGGCATTGATTACAGAACTGGCTTACGGGTAATTTCAACGAAACTTTACTTCAACAAAGGTGAGTTCAATGACAATATCAACATCTTTATGAGAGCAGGTTCTCTGGGAAATAAAAACTATGATCGTAAAGTATTCAATAACATTTGGGGCACTTTCACTTTTGGCCCTAACAATAGTTTTTATATAGGTACCTATCGAGGTTTTGTGAAAGTCTCCTCTGACTGATCATTTTCTAACACCTAAGATTTACTCCTGTTTCTGCGCTTTACGTATTTCTTTGGCTTTTTCAGTTGCAAGTAAATTTCTTTCGATCTTATGTCCTGGTCTACTCCATTTTTTAGACGCTTCTGCCTCTACCAAAGACTTTCGGATCTTAAACTTTCCGGTATTGTCCTTTTTCTTTTCTGTTGGAATCAAACCTAACAACGAAAACATTTCGGCATCCTTATCTTCACCAGGGTTTGGTGTCGTTAATAATTTTTCACCCGCAAAAATAGAAGATGCTCCAGCCATAAAACAAAGGGCCTGCCCTTCTGTACTCATTTCAGTTCTTCCGGCAGATAAGCGTACCGTTGTTTTTGGCATAACTATGCGTGTCGTCGCAATCATTCTTACCACATCCCAGACTGGCACAATGGTTTGTTCCTCCAGCGGAGTTCCCTCAACCGCAACCAAGGCATTGATGGGTACTGATTCGGGTTGTGGGTCAAGTTTTGACAAACTCAACAGCATCCCTGCTCTGTCTTCTACTTTTTCTCCCATACCAATGATACCACCAGAACATACTTTCAAGGCACTTTTCCTCACATTGTCAAGTGTTTCAAGTCTGTCTTCATAACCTCTGGTAGAGATGACTTCTTTGTAATATTCTTCCGAGGTATCTAAATTATGATTGTAATAATGCAATCCGGCTTCAGCCAATCGAGTTGCCTGACTTTCAGTAACCATACCCAAGGTACAGCAAACCTCCATGTTGAGATTACTGATTCCACTCACCATTTTTAAGACATTTTCAAAATCTTCACCCTCCTTCACATTTCTCCAGGCAGCTCCCATACATACACGAGATGAACCGTTTTCTTTGGCTCTTTTGGCAAGATTCAATACGGTTTCATAAGGCAATAAGTCATTTTTATCAATTTGGGTATGATACCTTGCAGCCTGAGGGCAATAGCCACAATCTTCCGGGCAACCTCCAGTTTTAATTGAAATCAATGTACTTACCTGAACCTTAGACGGATCATGAAACTCGCGGTGAACTTTTGCCGCTTCAAAGATGAGCTCCATCAATGGTTTGTTATATATCTCAATTATTTCTTCTTTGGTATAGGTACTCATCGTGATAATTTTAAAAAATTCAAAAATAAGGAAACGAGCTGTATTAATCTAAAGAAAGTAATACACTTACCGCATTTCCTCCAAAACCAACAGCATTTACCATGACCTTATTGATCTTTTTAGGTATCTTTTTAAAGCTCCCAAATGGCACTGGAATAAACTGTTGATGTTTCATCATTAATATAGCCATTTCTAAACTCATTCCTCCTGAAGCTCCCAAAGAATGACCTATGATCCATTTGTTAGTGGTCAGAGCCGGATGATCTTCTCCGAAAACGATTCGAATAGCATTGCATTCAGAGCTATCTCCTTTAAGGGTACCAGGTGTATGCGTAACGATGACATCCACGGCATCTGCTTCTGTATTCTGCAGGGCCATTTTCATTGATTTTTGAAAACAATCCGCATCACTTGAAATTGAAATATTGTGTTTTAATGGTTCTGTGGCATAGCCAATTCCTTCAATATAGGCCAGGGCATTATCACCGCTTCTACTTTCCAAACAAAAGACGGCAGCGGCTTCCCCCAACACAAAGGTATTTCTGGTTTTGGTCATGTCGAGGCTCAAACATGGATAGTCACCTGATTGATTCGCATAGATCTTTAAGGCCTTCATTTGGGCGATCGTAAACGGGGTATTTGAAGCTTCACTGCCACCGGCCAGAAATTGATCACTCATCCCACTTCCCAGCCAGGCAATACCATTAATGATACCGTGTAAGGCGGTTGAACAGGCTATAGAATGACTTATCACAGGACCTTGGTTTTGCAAATCATGACCCACCCAAGATGAAATATTTCCCAGGGTGGTAGTAGGAGAACTTAAGGTATTCACATGACCTTTGTCGTTGCTGCTAAATTCTTCGAAATACTTTTCAAACAAATGGGTAGCCCCTCTTGAAGAACCAATATTTACACCAAAAGCTGTATTCTTCCATGAAGCCTTCTCAAATGCATCTCTCGAAACATACATAGCCATCAAAACTGAAGGATCGAGGTCCTTGTAATTTTTTATGGCTTTTATCTTGTCAATATCGGCTTGGATTCTCTTCGGAATCTCACTTGTAAAAGCCGAGAATTTTTCGAATTTTCTATTCGTGATGAATGTTTTACCATTTCGATAACTTTGCCAAACTTCCTCTTCAGAACTGCCCAATGCCGAAACCGACGACATAGAAACAATAGAAACCTTCTCTTTCATATCAAATAATTTCAAAACATTTTTCGATTACCTCATAGATTCGATCGAGTTCGTTGTCTGTAGTTACGAAAGGCGGCAAGGTATAAACAGTGTTTCCTAAGGGCCTTAAAATCACTCCCTGCTCTTTAAAAAAAGAATATAAATGATCCCGTAACTTGCCATATCTATCCATTTCAACATTTAAATCTACAGCTAATATAACTCCCTTGACACGGGTTGCTTTGACTTTAGGATGTCGTACTATTTTTTGCTCAAAACTTAGATGTCTTTTATAGATTCTTTTGATACCATCCTGAATTTCTTTTGATCCTAGCAGGTCTATTCCGGCGATCGCTGCTGCACAAGCCAGCGGGTTTGCCGAATAGGTATGTCCGTGAAAAAAACCTTTACTGATCTGGTCGTCATAAAAAGCATCGTATACCTCTTTTGTGCAACAGGTCAAGGCCATAGGAGCAACACCAGCCGTCAGCGATTTGGATAGACAAATCATATCTGGTTTTGAATCAAGATACTCAGAGGCAAAGTTTTTACCTGTTTTACCAAAACCAGTCATCACCTCGTCTGCAATGGTCAACACACCTGCATCTTTTGCCATAGAAATCAGTACCTCGAGATGATCTGTTGAGTACATATGCATGGATGCTGCACCTTGTACCAGAGGTTCATAAATAAAGGCAGCGACCTCCTCATTCTCGAGTAGTTTTTTGAAATTAGCACATACCGTATCCCAATTGTGCTCATCAGGAACATCAATTCTGTCAATACTCAGCAAAAAATCTTCAAAGGGCCCGTTATAAACAGAAAGTCCTGAAACCGACATGGCTCCAAATGTATCTCCGTGAAAGGCATTTTCCAAAGCAATAACCTTGTTCCGCTTTTCACCCCTATTAAAATAATACTGAAGTGCCATTTTTATAGCTACATCCACAGAAGTAGAACCATTGTCTGAAAAGAAGATCTTGTCCATATTAGATGGCAAAATCTTCATTAATTTTTCTGACAATTCCACTGCGGGCTCATGGGTAAACCCACTAAAGACCACCTGGTCAAGTGAGTGCAACTGAGAACTTACCGCTTTTATGATCTTTGGATTGCAATGGCCATACATACAAGTATACCAGCTCGAAATCCCATCGATATATTTGTTTCCCTCCTCATCATACAACCAAACCCCTTTTGCCTTCACAATAGGCAGGTGATCAGGATGCAATTTATGTTGAGTTAGCGGATGCCATAAATGCTTCCTGTCTCTTTCCTTCAGATTCATTACAACGACTCTAATTTGGATTTAAATAATTTGGCATATTCAGACACGACTTCTTTATTTAATTCAAGCTCTTCATCTATCCTTCCAATTTTATGCACCTTTGCCATTTTTAAGATGATCTCTTCCGTTGTCGGATGTTCCTTTCCGTTAAACACGATTCCTGCCACCTTAATCCCTTTTGATTTCAAATGATCAAGGGTCAGCAAGGTATGGTTAATACTACCCAAATAATGCCGTGAAACAACGATGACCTTATAATCCTCTTTGATCAGGTCCAGAATGGTCTGAGTTTCATTAATTGGAACCAGCAATCCTCCTGCTCCTTCAATAACCAGATTATTGTCTGTTTTGGGTTCTTTTATATTTCCAAGGACAATCTTAACACCATCAATATCGGCTGCAGCATGAGGGCTCATCGGTGTCTTTAACGCGTAGCTATGCCTGTGCAGCACTGTTCTGGAATTTGAAATCAATTCTTCTACACTATGACGATCAGTATGATGTAATTCTCCTGCCTGAATCGGCTTCCAATAATCTGCATGTAAAGCTTCCACAACAATAGCCGAAACCACCGTTTTACCTACGTCAGTACCTATACCGGTAATAAAATATTTGCTCATTGACTGCTTAAAAAAATCTACACAAAAGTACTCAATAAAAAAAGAATTTGTTTGATATCAGCTGAAGTATTGTAGCTGTGAATACAAAATCTTATGCGCTCCTCACCGGCCGGAACGGTTGGACTTAAAATTGGTTTTACATCAAAATTATGTGCATTGAGTTGTTGGCTGATCTGCTTGACCTTCGTGTTTGAAGAAATTATAGCGCTCTGTATTGGGCTGTTACTTTCAATAAATATTGTATCCATTCTATGCTCCAAAAGCGTTCTTTTGAACAAGGCGACATTTTCAAAGAGCTTTTCTCTTTCTCTCGTCGAGACAAGCATTAAAAGCGCATTTTTAATTGTTATAATACTATGAGGAGGCATGGCCGTTGTATAAATAAATGACCTTGCAAAATTCACCAGATATTGAGTCAATAGTTTGCTGCCAACGACAGTTGCCCCATGACAGCCTGCTGCCTTTCCGAAGGTGTAAATACGGGCAAAAACACTGTCTGTCAATCCTAACTCACTCGTGATTCCCTGACCCTTATCCCCATATATACCTGTTGAATGGGCTTCATCAACAATCAGATTAAAATGATATCCTGAGGCCATCAAAGCGAGTTCTTTTAGAGGTGCAGCATCTCCATCCATAGAATATATGGACTCAACTACCACATATCTTTGAGCAGCTGCTCCTGAACTATTCAGCTTTTTCTTCAGATCATCCAGGTCATTATGTTTGAACTTGAGTGCCTTGGCATTTGACAATCGGATGCCGTCACGAATAGATGCATGAGTGGTTTCGTCATAAAAAATTATGTCTCCCCGTTGCGGAACTGATGACAATAAGCCTATATTGGCATCATAACCTGAGTTGAACAACAGTGCCGATTCAGCTTTAAAATACTCAGCCATTTGAGCCTCTAAGGCCTCATGTATTTCAATATTACCCGACAACAACCTTGAGCCAGTACTACCACTCATTGGAACATGTTTATCTAACTCCTCCAGCACATTTCTATAGAGCCTCTGATCCCTGGCAAAACCGAGATAATCATTTGAAGAAAAATCCAGTAAATGGTTTTGAGGAGCCAAACTTCTTAAGCTATCATTCTCCCGTCTTAAGTCTAGTTTTCGCGATAAATTTGAAGGAAAATCCATAAGGCTAAAATAAAAAAAAACGGGTACAAACCCGTTTTTAATATCTCTTTAAGCCTGACCCGTAGGCCCAAAATTCATTGGGATCGGAGGCTGTTCGTAATCTTTTATCTCTCCGTTTTTCGCTTCAAAACGGTTTACATTGTCTGCCAAGGCTTTTGATAGTCTTTTGGCATGTTGAGGCGTTAATATAATTCTGGATTTCACCTTAGACTTTGGTGACCCTGGCATTACATTGATAAAATCAACTACGAATTCAGAAATTGAATGATTGATGATGGCAAGATTGGCATAGGTTCCATCGGCCGTTTTCTCATCTATTTCAATATTCAACTGATTTTGTTTTTTTTCGTCTGACATATGCTATGTTTAAAAAAAAAGGCACGAAAACTCGTGCCTTTTACATGATTAAGATTCACTCTCTATTTCTTCCTTAGGGCCTACAATCAGGTGATCGTATTCACGCATCCCCGTACCAGCAGGAATTCGTTTACCAACAATCACATTCTCTTTAAGACCTTCTAGATAATCTTCTTTACCGCTAACGGCAGCTTCATTCAATACTTTGGTCGTTTCCTGGAAGGATGCAGCCGAAATAAATGACTTGGTTTGAAGCGATGCACGTGTAATACCCTGTAATATCGGTTCTGCAGTTGCAGGAATAGCATCACGAGCAATCAATAGATTTTTATCATTTCTACGTAAAATAGAATTCTCATCTCTTAAAGCACGTGCAGAAACAATTTGACCCGCTTTCAAATTCGTTGAGTCACCTTGATCTTCAATTACCTTAAGTCCATAAATATTATCATTAACACTCATAAAGTCGTTCTTGTGAACCAATTGATTTTCTAGGAAAATTGTATCTCCTGAATCAATCACTTTCACCTTACGCATCATCTGTCTTACAACAACCTCGAAGTGCTTGTCATTAATTTTCACACCTTGAAGTCGGTAAACTTCCTGAATCTCATTTACCAAATATTCCTGAACCTTTCCAGGTCCCATGATATTCAATATATCAGTTGGAGTCGTTGCACCGTCAGAAAGAGACATACCTGCTTTTACAAAATCATTCTCCTGTACAAGAATCTGGTTAGATAATTTTACCAGGTACTTCTTAACATCACCTAATTTTGATTCTACAATAATTTCTCTGTTACCTCTCTTAATTTTCCCAAAAGAAATAACTCCGTCAATTTCAGACACAACCGCAGGGTTCGAAGGATTTCTCGCTTCAAACAATTCAGTTACTCTTGGCAGACCACCTGTAATATCACCTGCTTTACCAGACTTACGAGGAATCTTTACCAGAATCTGACCTGGCTCGATTTTCTGCCCTTCTTCAATCAACAAGTGAGCACCTACCGGTAATGAATACGACCTTTGTGTTTCACCACTTTTCGTTTGTACATGAAGTGTTGGAATCACACGCTGTTTTTTGGCTTCAGAAATCACTTTTTCCTTAAATCCAGTTTGCTCATCCATCTCAACCTGATAGGTAACACCTTCGATTACATCTTCAAATACAGCCTTACCACCAAATTCAGAAACAATAACACCATTATATGGATCCCATTGACAAATGGTATCTCCTTTTTTGATCTTTGTCTTGTTCTCAACAAAAATATGAGAACCATAAGGAATGTTATTAGTACTTAAAACAATACCTGATTTCTTATCAAATATTTTAAATTCACTTGTTCTCGAAATCACAATTTTCACAGGATTCCCTTCGTTATCTACACCATCAACAGTCTTAAGATCATCAATGACAAGTTCACCTCCGTGATTTGCAACCAATCTAGAATCCTCAGAAATGTTTCCTGCAATACCACCCACGTGGAAGGTTCTCAATGTTAACTGCGTACCTGGTTCTCCAATTGACTGAGCAGCTACAACACCTACAGCCTCACCTCTTTGAACCATATTATTGCTAGAAAGACTCACTCCATAACATTTTGTACAGATTCCTTTCTTAGCCTCACAGGTCAGCGCAGAACGAACTTCAATAGCATCCAATTCAGCCTCTTCAACTTTTCTCACTGCTTCTTCGGTGAATAAGTCACCTGCATTCACAATGATTTCATTCGTTTTAGGACTGTATACATCATGTAATGAAACTCTACCAAAAATTCTTTCAGATAATGTTTCAACAATCTCGTCATTATTCTTAAGAGGTTTCACTTCTAATCCTCTCAGCGTACCACAATCTTCTTCATTGATAATTACATCCTGGGCAACATCAACAAGCCTTCTTGTAAGGTATCCTGCATCGGCTGTTTTCAAAGCCGTATCCGCCAAACCTTTTCTCGCACCGTGCGTAGAGATAAAGTATTCAAGAATCGAAAGACCCTCTTTAAAGTTCGAAAGAATCGGATTCTCAATAATCTCACCACCACCAGCAGTCGATTTTTTAGGTTTCGCCATTAATCCACGCATACCTGTTAACTGACGAATCTGCTCTTTAGATCCCCTTGCTCCAGAATCTAACATCATATATACTGAGTTAAACCCTTGTTGATCTTCACGCAAACGCTTCATCGACAATTCAGTTAATTGATTGTTGG
>CAYQPI010000122.1:0-2287 GCA_964419405.1 uncultured Flavobacteriaceae bacterium | reverse complement strand
CAAACTCATTTTACTTCCGGGAACTCTGATCATATCTCCAAAGGAGCATAGGATCACCCCTTGTTCCAATAGTTCAATCGCCTTATCGATCAAGTGTAACGGAGTCACACATACCGGACAGCCCGGTCCGTGGATCATCCTGATCTTTTCCGGTAAAAGATCCAGTATACCGTTCCTGACCAACCCGTGGGTCTGACCTCCACAGATCTCCATAATATTCCATGGTTTTGTTACCGTCTGATGAAGGTTGTCGAGCACTTTTTTAGTCGCTTCAATATTTCGGTATTCGCTTAAGTATTTCATTCAAATTTCAATTTCGCTCATTTTCTATCTCTTTCAAGTACTGCTGCTTCTTTAACTCGCAATGCTTGTAATACATGAACTGACCATATGATATATTTTCATCATGAGGAGCTAAGTTAACGTTAAAAAACAGTTCGAACCTTTCATTCGACAATTCCCTGATCATATCTATTAAAACCGTGTTTTGGAAAACCCCTCCACTCAATGCGATTTTTGTAATGCCCGCATTCGAGGCCATCTGTAAAATCAAATTTGCCAAAGTATACAGGAAATTCAAAACAATCTGCTCCCTTTTTTCTCCCTGGCAATGATCACGATACAAATTATTCCACAGTTCCCTGGTCAAAACCTTAAGGTCTTCTTTCACGTTTACATATAATTTTAAATCCGAAAGACGATACTCTGCAACCGAATTTTCCAGCAGAATCGCTGCTTCACCTTCATAGGAGTTGATATCGCAAAAATTTAATAAACTCGCCACAGCATCAAATAAGCGCCCAACGGAAGAGGTTTTCAAGGTATTCGATCTTTTGACCGTCTTGTATATACTCAGCTCCTTTTTAGAAAATTTCTCTGATAGGAAATCAGCATCCTGATCCTCATTCAAGGCATAAAGCGACAATCTCGGTTCCTTTGACATTTTATCCCCTGCTATCCAATCAAAGTATTCAAAAAAAGCCATTCTATACATCTCTCCCGAATCAAATCTAAAAAACTCTCCTCCCCAGATATTACCATCATCACCATAGCCTGTACCATCCCAAACGACCCCAAGAATAGGTTCAGAGGAATCAAACAACTGATGTTCCCCCAAAACAGAGGCAAAATGGGCCTTGTGATGTTGAACCTGAAAAAGAGGAATCTTATAGCCTTTTGCTAGTTCTTCCCCATAAAGGCTGCTGAGATAACCCGGGTGCATATCTATAAGAACATGTTCAGGTTCAACCTTAAAAATGCGGATGAAATCATCAGCCATTTCAGTAAATCTCTTATACACATCAAAGTGATCCAGGTTCCCGAGATACTGACTTATATACAAATAATCATTCGGAGCAAATGCAACTGTACTTTTTAAATGTCCGCCTAAGGCCATGGTTCTTTGATCGAATTTTTCACCAGCATCCAGGTAATTTGGTGCATAGCCTCTTGACCGTCTGAACAGAACTTTTTGCCCATACTTAAAACTGAACTTCAGCACAGAATCATCCTGTGCATTTGAAATCTTGAGATCGTGGTATAAAAAATAATCTGCAACACCACCAATCAAGTCCCTTGCATCATCTTGTTCACTGATAACGGGACTACCATGAATATTACCACTTGTTGCTACTATGGGTTGTTCGAGGTGTTTTGATAATATCTCCAGAATACCTGAATTGGGCAACATGACCCCTAACTGTCTCAGACCGGGTGCCAATTCATTCAGAGCCAACTCATTTTCGGACCCATGATTGGAAATGATCACTATAGGCCTTTCAGGGCTTGTCAATTCCTTTTCCTGAGCCTCATTGATATGCAGGTCATTTTTCAAAAAATCAAGGGACGGATACAAAATGGCTAATGGCTTTTTGGGTCTTTTCTTCAATTGCCTCAACCTTTTAATGACTTCAGGATTTGTGGCGTCACAGCAAAGGAGATAGCCACTGGTATTCTTGATCGCTACGATCTTTCCCTGTTGAATTTTCAGCGACAGAAATGGAAAAATGTCGGATATGACCGTATTGACAGAATCACCTTGATGATCTTCTAACTTAAGGTGAATGCCACAGCTATCACATGAATTGGTTTGGGAGTGATACCTGATGTTGAACTGATCCTTATATTCTGCCTTACAAACCGGACACATTTCATAGTCTATCATTGTGGTATGCTCGCGTTCAAAAGGAAACGTACGGGTTATGGACCATCTGGGCCCGCAATTTACGCAGGTAGTAAAAGGATAGTCAAAGCGCCTGTTATTTTTATCTGACAGTTCATCAGAACA
>CAYQPI010000121.1:0-3911 GCA_964419405.1 uncultured Flavobacteriaceae bacterium | reverse complement strand
AGGCATGTGATTGTTGACAAAGGACTGGACCAAGGAATTGCCCTGTATGAGAAATTAAAGGCAGATCCTTCTTCAGATTTTAATTTTGGAGAAAACGAGTTAAATAGACTGGGATATCAGTTAATGTCCTTAAAAAAGAACGAAGAGGCAATTGAAATTTTAGAGTTGAATAATCAACTGTTTAGTGACTCTGCAAATACATTTGACAGTGTTGGTGATGCCTATTTGGCAAAAGGAGATACCATCACGGCCCTCGAATTTTTTCACAAAGCTTATGCCAAAGATTCTACGATGACCTACTCTTTGAACAAAGCAAAAGAATTGGAAACCAAATAAAAAAAAGGAGAAAAATACAGTCATTAAGTACCTATTTCATAGATAAAATATTCTTAATCTAAACAGATGTTATGACAAAATACGTTAATAATACAAGGCAGCAAGTCAAACTAATTGCGCTGCTTTGTCTCACATTGGCATTATTTCTGAATTGTGAGCCAAAGACCAAGTTACCAGAAACTATTGAAGAGCCATTCATGGCAGGAGCTTCTTCCTCATCGATTAATCCTGAGGTGGGTATGTTCATTGCAGGAGATAAACCCAATCGACGCTTTACAGGAATTCATGATTCTTTATATGCAAAAGCTGTGGTTGTTAAAAAGGGAAAAGAAGTTATCGCACTTGTCACCTTAGACTGTATAGGATTGCTTTATCCTGATGTGCAAAAGATCAGGATGCGAGCCAGTGAAATTATTAATGATACTTTGATTCCTGCAGAGCGAATTATTGTAGCTTCTAACCACGTTCATTCTGGTCCGGATGTCGTAGGTATTTGGGGACCCAGTCAACTGGAAACAGGTGTGGACGCTGCTTATATGGAAAAGATGGTTCAGACCGCAGCCTTGCAGGTAAAACAGGCCTACGAGGCCATGGAGCCAGCTCAAGCTTATGCCGTTTCGGGAGATTTTGGAAAAGAATGGGTGCATAATATTTGTGAACCAGATGAAATTGACCGTAGCTTGCAAGTTATACAGTTTGTGGACGCCAATAATGAGAATCTGGCCACGCTGACAAACTTCGCCTGTCATCCCACATTTTATGATGCGGTTCAAAATGAAGTTTCGGCGGATTATGTGGGGGCTTTTTACAAAGATATTTCAAGCTCAATTGGCGGTGAACATTTGTTTTTTCAAGGTGCGATTGGGGCCTGGGTACAACCAGAAAAAGAAGATCAGTCTTTTGAAGTAGGAATAAAAAGGGGTGATGAATTATCAGCTGAGGTTCAACGACTGCTTAAGGGGAAGTCTGCTTTTGAAGATTCAGATATCCAATTTAGAAATGAGGTATTTGAATTGCCGGTTTCAAATCCTGGATGGGCTCAGTTGTCGGCCGCAGGAGTGATTAAAAGAGATATTGATTCGACTACCACAACAGAGATGGCCTGGTTTAGCATTGGAGAAGCGCAGTTTATTACCCATCCGGGAGAAACTCCTCCTGCTTACTCATTTAAATCCAAGGAAATGATGGGAGATGGTCCAAACTTTGTCATTGGCTTAGGACTCGATGCTATGGGCTATATATTGAAGCCTGAATATTTTGAACCCGAAACAGAACTTCCTCATGCTGAATACTTAACCAGGATGTCGCCCGGGAGGGAAGCCGGACCCATGGTATTGTCTAAAATTGAGAAACTAATAAAAACACCTTAAGCCACTAATCATTTAATACATGGACGTGATTGAAAATATCATCAAGCAATTGGAGCTATTGCCTCATCCTGAAGGTGGTTTTTACAAGGAGTCTTATAGGAGTCCATTAATATTGGGCAAGGAGGCAGTCCTTAAAGGATATGCAGGCGACAGAAATGTGAGCACTGCAATCTATTTTTTACTTAGTTCTGATAATTTTTCTGCCTTCCATAGAATTCGACAAGATGAGGTCTGGCACTACTATAAGGGATCTCCGATTTCGCTTCATGTCATCACTAAAAATGGAGGATATGAGCATCATCTTATTGGCCCTGAAATATCCCAGGGTCAGGTGCCCCAGCACGTTGTGGAAGGAGGTGACTGGTTTGCTTCTGAGGTTTCAGAAAAAGACTCTTATTCATTGGCGGGATGTACGGTTTCACCAGGCTTTGATTTTGCTGATTTTGAAATGGCCAAAAGAGATGATCTTATAAATGAGTTTCCGGAATATAAGGAAATCATCACCAGACTTTGCAGAGATTGAATTTGTTGAACTTAATCAGTGAACCCCTTATCTAACCAATGAATTATATTTAAAAGTAATTGAAAATTTTGTGATGCCAGTTCGTGACTCATTCCGAATCGTTGTCTGTTCGGACCTGCGAGCTGAGATGTAAACATTGCCGCTTCACCAAACACCACGATACGACCATCCCCATACTTCATATAGGCCCCCTGATGCATACCTTTTGCACTGTACCGTTCAATATTTCCTTCAAAAACCCAGGCAGTATCTGGTAAGATATTTATATGCGATTCTGGCAGGACCAGAATTGGCTTGGCTTCTTCTGGTGAGCGAAATGCCTGACCGGTAAATGACGCAACTTCAGAAACAGATTCATTAGGTTGCCTTCCCTCCGTAAGCTCATTTTTAACAAGAGTCTGGGTCTCAATATTGAATATAGTAGGTCCATTGTTCTTAGTGTCTAAGGCAAATCCATTGGTCATTTCAAACCCAAATTCTTTTGCCAAATCATGAGCTGCTCCTGCCATGGGCATATGGTCTGCGATTAAAAATAAACGACCACCGTTAAATACCCATTGTTTTAAAATTTCAATTTCTTTTTTGCTAAAGGCGCTTGGAGTAGGTAAATACCATTTATCTGTGTTGATCTGGTTCAATGCATTTGAAATCACTAATACATGTCCTGTTTCTAGTCGGTTGAGCATAAAGGGGCCAGTGTAAGCCTTTACGCGATAGCCATCTCTTTCAAGCAGCTCAGAAAAGGCCTGATACCTACCATTTTTAGTGTGAAAATTATGATGCCCCTCATCTATAAAAACAACAGGCCCCGCATTTTTATTATAGGCAACGTTCAAAATATCCGGACGGTAATAGGTGTCAGCAACTTGTTGACCACTTGCGACAGTCATTAAGAGGTAAAAAATATAATTGATAGCTTTCATGTTACTAATTTACTAAAACACAGTCAAATTGGAATTATTAAAATCTGGATGATATTTGTCATCGTATCTGCTGAATAATTCATTTATGTTTGCGTCAAATAAGAGACCTTCAGTCAGACATGAAAATTCAACTAAGCTGTTTTGCAGCTATTTTAGCGTGTTTTTTATTAGGCATTCATGCGTTGACTGCCCAGGAGCCTGTAAAGCAAAAAAAGCTGTTTTTCAAAGCTGACCTTAGGGCCAGAGCCGAGCAAGACTGGAGTTCCAGAAAGTCTGACGGGACTTATAGAGACGACAGGTTTCGAGTTCGATTCAGGGTTAGAGCTCAACTAGAATATAAACCAAAGGATTGGGCTACTTTTGGTATAAGATTCAGAACTGGATATGCAGAAAAGCAGCAAGATCCACATCTGACCATAGGCGATGGTTATCATGAATTGGAGTCAGTGCCTATAGGTTTTGACAAGCTGTATTTTAAATACGACAAGAAGTGGTTTTCGGGTTGGGTGGGAAGAAATACCTTTCCTTTTGAAAAAACTAATGAACTTTTTTGGAGTGATAATGTATGGTTAGACGGAATGTACCTCAGTGCTCAGCATGGCCCGGAACCAGATTGGGTCGATAAAGTAACTTATGCCGGAGGGCTCTTTACGATGCTCAATAGTTATTCAACCTTTACGGATGACAGTTTTATGGGGATTGTTCAGATTAAAACGGAACATTTTGACAACAGATTAAAAGTATTTCCAGGTTTTTTTC
>CAYQPI010000120.1:0-32999 GCA_964419405.1 uncultured Flavobacteriaceae bacterium | reverse complement strand
ATTCTAAAGAGAATTTTCCTTTGATCAATTCCCTGAAGAGCATGACCGGGCATTGTCTTGCAGCCGCAGGTAGCATTGAGTCTGTAGCAGCCGTTCTGCAAATTGTGCATCAGTTTGTTTTTCCTTCCATAAATTGTGACGACCTTCATCCTGAGATAGAAGCGTTGATTTCTAAAGAGGCGATACTCGACCGAATGAAAGAACAAGAAGTTCATACCGTTGTTAAAGCGAGCTTTGGCTTTGGAGATGTTAATGCCTGTGTTGTTTTTAAAAAATTTAAAGCGTAAAAAATGAATAAAGAAGAAATGGTTTTAAAATTAAAGGAAATCGTCCAGCCTTATGTGCAGGATCAGGAGGCCTTCGATTCACTTAATGAAAAAACTGATTTTATAAATGACCTGAAGGTAAATTCTGCGAATCTTGTCGATATCGTTTTGGATGTCGAAGATGCATTTGACATAGAAATAGATAATGAATCAATGGAGCAGATGCTGACAGTTCAAAAGGCCATTGACATCATTGAACACAAAATGGCCTAAGGTAAATTATGATAGGGAATGATATAGTGGACCTGACCTATTCAGCGCAAGAAACTGATTGGAGAAGACCTGGGTACCTGCAAAAGTTGTTTTCACCAAAGGAAAGAGGGCTTATTTATGCTGCAGATTCTAAGGAAAAAATGGTTTGGCGCCTTTGGTCTATGAAAGAAAGTGTTTATAAGGCAGCATTTAGAAATCTGCCGATAAGAGCATTTAACCCGGGAAAGTTTGATTGTTGCATACATGATGAAGTAGGTGGGGCTGTAACATTTATGAAGGAGGTATATATGACCAAGAGCAGCATAAGCAACGATTCAATTCATACAATAGCGATGTTAAAAGGACATAACATGTTAAAATTAAATGATTTCATGAATGAATTTAAAGCAAAGGCTTCGTCGTTGGATCTTTATCAATACCTGTTAAAGAAGGTTGCTGTGCGACTGAATTGTGCTAGAAAAGAGCTGGAGGTAAAAAAAACTGCTACCGGGATTCCTGAAATCTTTAAGAATAATCAGAAACTGGATGTTTTATGTTCTATGAGTCATCATGGGTCATTTGGCGGTGTTTTATTCTATGCCTAATTTGAAAAAGTTTAAATCATATGTTAAGCGTCAACTAGATGTTGACAAACGATTGATATTGACCTATGTTCTCGTTTACGGACTCTGGGGAATCTTGATGGATCAGTTTGGAACTTATGTAGAAATTGCAAAGTTTACTCATTGGTGGCAGGTTATTACTGTGTATCTGTTATATATGATTCCGCTATCGTTGTTATTACGTGGCCTGCCATTTTACCAACAATATGCCTATGGTCTTGTCTTTATGTCCCTATTGGAATTTAGTGGATATGCACTTCAGACGTCATATGCCTATCCCGATAATCTACTTGAGCAGCTTTTTGGAATCAGAAATTTCAGTTTGGGGATGGCGTTGTTTTTTGCCTTCTATTTTCCTGGAGGGAATTGGCTGGTCAACAGGATTTACCTGACTGCATTTAGTTCGACTCGATGACGGTTTTGTTTACGTTTTTCGTTTTCCTAACTTTATATAGTGATTTACAATAATTTTAAGCCTGTAATTTTATGATGAGTAAACGAAGATCTTTTTTGAAAAAAACCGCTCTTTTAATGGCGGCGAGTACTATTCCTTTCCCTAACTATTTATATGCTCGTCAAAAACCAAAGTTAGGTGTTGCTTTGGTTGGTCTGGGTTATTACAGTAAAGATTTATTGGCCCCAGCCCTTCAATTGACACAGCATTGTGAATTAAAAGGCATCGTTACGGGATCTCCTGAAAAAATTCCTTTATGGAAGTCAACCTATGGTATTCTTGATAAGAATATTTATAATTATGATAACATGCATGAGATTGCCAATAATGAGGATATAGATGTGGTTTATATTGTGCTTCCTAATACCTTACATAAAAAGTACACTGTTATTGGAGCGGAGGCTGGCAAACATGTTTGGTGTGAAAAGCCAATGGCAACATCCGTCAAAGACTGTGAAGAAATGATAGCATCATGCCAGAAGAATAAGGTGCAGCTCACCATAGGTTACAGAATGCAGCATGAGCCGGTCACTCAAAGAATTATTGAAATGGCTTCTTCAAAACCATTTGGGAATATCAAAAGCTTATATGCAGAAGCGGGTTTTTTTAATCGTGGAGGAGATGGTACACATTGGAAACAGCACAAAGAGTTAGGTGGAGGTGCCATGTTTGACATGGGAGTTTATCCTTTGAATGCTGTTCGTTATGCAACAGGTCTTGAGCCACTTAGCGTAAGCGCGCGCATGCAGAGCTTTCGCTCAGATTTGTTCAAGGTTGATGAAACAACCTTTTTTGATCTTGATTTTCCTGGTGGAATAAAAGCCAAATGTAAAACTTCATTTGCAGAGAATTTGAACCATTTAAAAGTCAGTTGCTCTAAGGGCTGGTATGAACTATATCCCTTTCAATCGTATTCAGGCGTTACAGGAAAGGCCAGTGATGGAAGAGTTTACGACGCATTTAAAGGGAATCAGCAGGCCAGACAGATGGATGATGATGCCTTGGCGATCATGCACAATAAGGCGGTTCTTGTGCCAGGAGAAGAGGGTATGAAAGATATTAAAGTGGTTGAAGCTATTTTTAAATCTGCCGAGAACAATGGAAAACGCATTGAGATTTAAACACAATAGATGAATTAATCAGATGAGGATCGTGAGAATAATATAAGATTAAAAATGATTTAAATCATTATAATTCACCCTGGTCTTGACTAACTTTGAGAGAATGACCAAGATGCAATTATGAATCATAGTTTGCACATACCAAATAGTGTCAAATCTTTTTTGATAGAAGTTGGGGAACTAACTTATTTTGCAGGACGATATTTCAAAGAAGTATTTACAAGACCCTTTGAGTTTAAGGAGTTACTAAGGCAATGCTATCAAATGGGTAATAAATCTCTTATGCTCGTTGGTGTGACAGGTTTTATTCTTGGATTGGTAATGACCTTGCAAACGCGTCCTACCCTCTTAGAATTTGGGGCAGTTTCATGGATGCCTTCCATGGTAGGAATTTCCATAGTTAGGGAAATTGGACCCGTAATTATCGCCTTGATATGTGCCGGCAGAATAAGCTCTGGAATAGGAGCTGAACTCGGTTCGATGCGCGTTACTGAGCAAATAGACGCTATGGAAGTGTCAGGGACCAATCCATTTAAATACCTTATTGTTACCAGAATTACAGCTGCAACTCTCATGATTCCTTTATTGATCATTTTTGGAGATGCCATTGCCTTATTAGGTTCAGCCATGATTGAAAATTTAAAAGGAGAAGTGTCATTTGTGTTATTTTTTAATGCCGTTTTTGATGCTTTGGAATATTCAGATACCAATCCTGCAATCATTAAGTCCTTCTTTTTTGGATTTGCCATCGGTTTGGTAGGATGCTTTAAAGGTTATAATTGCAAAAGAGGGACCGTTGGAGTTGGAGAGGCTTCAAATGCGGCTGTGGTATTTACCTCCATGTTGCTTTTTGTCATAGATTTTATTGCCGTGTTTGTTACTGATATTTTTTATAATTGATGCGATGGGTGGTACAGGAGAACATATAACAATGCTTCGTATCGGTAATTTAAAGAAACGATTTGGAGATAATATTGTCTTGAAAGGCTTTAATATGGTTTTAAATCAGGGCGAGAATCTGGTAATTATGGGGAAGTCGGGTTCTGGAAAATCTGTATTGGTAAAATGTTTGATGGGTTTGATTCAGGCAGATGAAGGCACAATTGAGATCATGGGACAGGATGTTTTGAAATTAGAGCATGCTGAACTTGATCAATTGAGAAAAAAGATTGGGTTCCTTTTTCAGGGATCTGCCCTTTATGACTCCATGACCGTCAAGGAAAATTTAGAATTTCCGCTGAGAAAGCAACATATGCTGCAGGATGAGAAGGATGCCCTCGTTACTCAGGCTCTTGAATCAGTGGGCCTGTTAGACGCTATTGAATTAATGCCCAATGAATTGTCTGGAGGTATGAAAAGAAGGGTGGCCCTGGCAAGAGCGATCATATTACATCCGAGCATCATCATTTATGATGAACCTACTACAGGATTGGATCCTATAACAGCAAAGGAGATCATTCAGCTCATGAGAGACGTACAAATAAAATATGGTTCATCAGCATTAATAATTACGCATGATGTGGATTGTTCAAGAGTTATCGCAGACAGGATGATCTTGTTGATTAATGGAATAAATTATGCGGAGGGAAGCTTTAGAGAATTATCAAGCTCCTCTGATGAAAAGATAAAGGCATTTTTTAAATAATAGGGTATGAAAGTCACTAGTTCACAAAAATTGAGATTGGGCCTGTTTGTTTTATTCACAGGCATCATTCTTATAGTTTCTCTGTATTTCATTGGCAAGAAGCAGAATTTATTTGGAGATACCTTTGAAATTACGGCAGTTTTTTCCAATGTTAAAGGTTTGAAAACAGGTAATAATGTGCGCTATGCTGGTATAAACGTAGGGACCGTTCAGGAAATCATCATGTTAAATGATTCGACTATTTGTGTGGGTCTTGTGATGCAAGAGAAGATTAGAAAGCACATGAAGAAAAATGCCTATGCCGTGATTGGTTCTGATGGTCTGGTGGGTAGTATGGTCGTTAATATATTCCCATCAGCTGGAAAAGGGCAGGGTTTACAAACAGGTGATACGATCAGCTCTATCGGACAAAGATCAACAACAGATATGATGTCTACCCTCAGCAATACCAATGATAATGTAGCCGCCTTATCAGAAGAATTACTCAAAATTTCACAACGTATAAACGAAGGGAAAGGCACCCTAGGTCTGCTCTTGCATGATGAAGAAATGGCTGCTAACATCAAGGAAACAATGATTCATGTCAATCAGGCGAGTCAAGAAGCATCTGTTTCTATAGCTGAAATAAAGAAAATTATACAAGCAGCGTCTCAAGAAGATAATATTTTAAATGTTATTATAAAAGATTCTGTAGCCGCTGAACAGGTTAGAGCAGTGATAGTGAATTTAGAAGCTTCCAGCAAGAATGTAAATACAGTGATACAGAACCTAAATGAACTCATTGTAAAAGTAAAAGAAGGGGAAGGTACTTTTAACTATTTGGTCACTGATACAACGCTGGTTAATGATATTGACGAGACAGTAAAAAACTTAAAAGAAGGCAGTGTTTTACTCAATGAAAACCTGGAGGCTTTAAAGCATAATACTTTTTTAAAGGGCTATTTTAAAAAGCAGGAGAAAGCGAGATTGAAGGAAGAGAAAAAGAAACAGGACGATAATTAAATTGGCATGAAAGCGTATAAATGTGGACTAGTATTGTCAGGAGGAGGTGTTAGAGGTATTGCACACATAGGTGTCATTAAAGCACTTCAACAGTGGGGTATATTTCCGGATGTGGTTTCTGGTTCTTCTGCCGGTTCGGTAGTTGGTGCCTTATACTGTAATGGATACAGTCCTGAAGAGATGTTAGAATTTTTTACGCGAACTCCTTTGTTTCAAGTAAACAAATTTGCGCTAATGAAACCGGGCTTCATTGATACAGATAAATATTATTCTGATTTAAAAGCGTATTTTCCAGAGGATAGTTTTTCAGGTTTAAAGAGAAAGTTATTTGTGACAACGGTAGATTTATGTCATGGAGAGGTTTCGGTTTTTGAGAAAGGAAGCCTGATAAGAACACTATTGGCTTCATCAGCATTCCCGGGTTTGTTTTCTCCCGTTCTAATTGACAATATCATTTATGGTGACGGAGGAATCTTGGATAACTTTCCAATAGCACCATTACTTCAGATAAGTGAGCAACTCATAGGTTCCTACGTAAGCCCGCTAAAAACGATTGAGCCAAATGACCTTAGCAATTCTTTGAAAATATTGGAAAGAGCCATACGCATCAATTATTCAAAAAGATCAGTGGCTAAATTTCAAGACTGCCAATTGATGATCTGTCCCGACAAATTAGGAAACTACGGTTTGTTTGACATTGCTAAAATTGATGAAATATATAAGATTGGATATGAAAGTGCTATTGAAACATTAAAAAATAGTACCTATCAATTTCAACCGAGTTCAAGATGAGCAACGAATGTCAATGCGGGTAATTTCTGGTCTCATTCCCAATCTACCAGGAAACCCCAGCCAACCAAGACCTCTGTTGACATTTAAATATTGATCACCCTCTTTATGAAGCCCGGCCCAGTGCTTGTATTTATATTTGATAGGGCTCCATTGTTTGTTTTTTAAACGAACACCAGCCTGCATGCCATGGGTATGCCCAGACAGCGTTAAGCTTATATCAGTATGATGAACAACTTCTTCATCCCAATGGGTTGGATCATGAGAGAGTAGAATTTTGAAGGGAATATTTTGTACGTTCTCCATAGATTTTTTTAAATCTCCATATTGTTTGAACGGAGGGTTACCCCAGTTTTCGACACCCAAAATGGCTATTTCTTCTTTGTTTTGTTTGATCAAACTTCCTTCATTCATCAAAAGCTCAAATCCAATTTTTTTGTAAAAATATTGAATAGATTCAAAGTTGTTTTTTTTTAACTCTGGAGTTTCCCAGGAACTATAATCTCCATAATCGTGGTTGCCTAAAACAGCAAATTTCCCTTTATTAGCCTTCATTTCTCCCATAACTTCAGCCCAACCTTTTAATTCCCAGGCAAAGTTGTTCACCAGGTCTCCGGTGAAAAAAATAAAATCAGGCTTTTGTTCATTGATCAGATGCACGGCTCTTTTCAGGATATGGTATCTAAAATTAAAACTACCGAGATGTAGATCTGATATATGAACAATTCTTAATTTGTCAAAGGTTTTTGGTAGTTTGCTTGTTTTGATATGTAAATGGTGAACCTTGAATCTGTAGAGTGCCTTAAAAATGGCGTAAATGATCACGAAGAAAGGTAAAAAACCTGCCAGTAATCCTACTACAGGAATTGCAATTAATGATTCCTTTTCAGAAAGAACATAATTTGAAAAAAACAAGATGGATATTATGATGACAAAGATGATTTTTGGAATAAATGATGACACGGTCAAGCCATACAGGGAAGTAATAAGCAAGTGTTTTCTTTGTGGATGAATTCTATCTAATCTTACCTTCAGAATTGCTATTGCGAGCAGAAGACCAACAGTAAAAAACCAGAATAAAATATGAATGGCCAATGTTAATTGCGGCATCTGTAAAAGTTGTGTAATGGATCGAAGCCAGTAAAAAGCTAATATGTCGATAACAAGAATTGCTGCACAGAGCAAAAAGATTGATAAGTTTGAAAATGCTCTCATGGACTGGTTTTATTATTGTGATGAGTTTGCCTGCGCTTATCTTTTAATGCCCAGTAGTACCCCTTGACACCAGCAACCCAATTGGGGTAAAGGAAAATTAACAATATTTCTTCAATGGTCTCTACAATGCCAATGAAAATCATGGTGTAAAACAACCAGAATACTGGTTTAAAGAACAGAAGCCAAAGGATAAATAGGGCTTGTATTATCGCTGAAATTTTAGCCAGATAAGTGTGAAAGGCAGTCGCTTTTCCATATTTTCTGAAGGCAAGGAACATTTGAAAACAATACAAAACAAAAGGAACCAGAATCCATTGGAAATTGTCGCGAATAAACTGATTTTCGAAAACCACAATTCCGATAAATGCTACAAAGAGTGTAATTTGATCTCCAATGGAATCTAGTTGAGAACCTCTAGAACTTGAGATATTCAGACGGCGGGCTAAAAATCCGTCGACCATATCTGTGCTATAACTGAGTAATAACAACCATGAGAATAGTTCTCGATTTCCCAGCCAGATCAACAATACTAAAAATGGTGCAGCAACTATTCTATAGAAGGAAAACCAATCAGCAATATTGAATTGTTTGAATTTTAACATGATATGGCTGCTACCGTTGACTGCTACTAAAACTTATATACATCCCATTTTTTGTCAGATCCTTCTACGGCTACCATGTTGTCGCCAATAAACCGTGCCGTAAACTCAGGAGCTGCTCCAGATTTCATTTTACTAGGTACATAATTCCTTGGGTTTAATGCAGGTGTCAATGCTTTTCCGTTGACATCTATGACGTATTCTTCGATCTGATAACTGACTACATCTTTACCCAGTAAATTATTCTTCCCGACTACCTCTTTAGAAAAATGCATGACAAGGGCATGACCGTTTTTAAATCCGGAAGTATTGACATATTCACACTTGATAACTTCTTCTCCTGTTTTATCTATAAAACCATAGAAGGTAATACCATCTTTACTGGTAGAAATAATGGCTCTTTCGTTATTGAATTCTGGTTTGGTCTTGGAGCCGGTTTTATCTGTCATTTGTGCAAGGTCATCACGAAAATCGATGACCAGTTCTCCCTGCTGATCAATGAATCCCCATTGATCTCCCTTTTTTACGGCAGCAAGGCCTTCATTAAAGCTGGTTATGTAATCTAGATCTTGTAATAATTGAGCGCTCGTTGAAATACACATCATAAAAGCGAACGCGATAGTGATAGCTGTTTTCATGATAATAAAGTAAAGGTTAAACCTATTAAAGGTAGGTTCTTCCTTATCCAAATACAATGATATAAATCATGATTGTCAAAAAATAGATCTATTTCTATCCTTAGAGAAGCTACATCATAATTGTTAGAATTCTGCTTCAGGGTTTAGCTTACTGAAATGTTTTCTGAGATCCATTTTGTGCAGTCATCAAAGGAATCAAAAACCTTATCTTCAGATACCAGTTCTGGAATAATATCTATTGATTTCATCAAATATAGGGGTTGTTTTTGTACATCTACCAACAGGATATGCACATCCTTCTTACCCAGTTCCAACATGACATCTTCGAGAACAAAAAGGCCTGATTGATCAATATACGGTACTCTGTCCATTCTAATAATGACATGGGTGGCACTCGCAGGTATTTGCTTGGCCAAAACCTGAATGAAGCTTGTGGATCCAAAAAAGATAGGACCTTTAATATGTTTGATAAACACCTTATCTTTCATCTCGTCCGGAAATTCTAGTTCATCCGTCCAGGATTTTTCTGCATTCAATGTTTTAATGTCAGATTTCTTTTCTGTTGAATCACCCATTTTTTTCATAAAGACCAATGAGGCAATGATAAGTCCGATACCTACGGCGTATACAAGGTTCCAAAAAGTGGATAGCAGCAATACGACAATCATAACGATCACCTCAGCAGTAGGCATGGAAGGCACCGCTTTTAGTCCTTTATAATCCATCACTCCGATGCCAACAGTCATTAGAATTCCGGCAAGAACAGCTGCAGGAATCTTAGAGGCTAATGGTCCAATGGCAAGGAGGATGATCAATAAAAATGAGCCTGCGATCATACCGGATATTTTGGTTTTCCCACCTGCATTGATGTTCACTACAGTTCTGATCGTAGCCCCAGCACCTGGTAATCCTCCAAATAAAGCGCCAATACTATTTCCAATACCCTGACCAATTAATTCGCGATTTGGTTTGTGACTGGTCTTGGTCATGTTATCAGCAACAACTGAGGTTAACAGGGAGTCAATTGCTCCCAGGAAGGCGAGAGTGATTGCGGTAAAAATATATGGCGATAGGGAGCCTATTTTGAATTCTGTAAAGATACTGGACTGAAACATGGGGAATCCGCTGGGGATTTTTTCTATGGGCCTGTAATCGAGATCAGCCATGATGGCGATGCCTGATACTACTAATAATGCCACCAATGTTGACGGAACTTTTGTCGTAATTCGTTTAAAACCATAAATAATGAAAATAGTGGACAGGGCTAAAATAAGTTCCATATAATTGATGGTCCTTAAAGCCCGTGGCAGACTTTTAAAAGCACCAATAACACCAGAATTTTCTTTGTTGGCCAGTACTTTTGCCTCATTCATAATTTCTTCTTGAGTAATTAATTCAGCGCGTCTGATTGTTTCTCTAAAGTCTTCAAGAACCAGCAAGCCTTCTTCTGCTTCTTCTCTTAAAATATTTTCTATAATTAACTCCTCTGCGAGTGGTTTAAATTGTTGAATTCTGGCCTGATCATTATCTACATAATAGCCAAGAATTGGGAGAATATTAGTTATTATGATGATCAGTCCAATTGCGGTCATAAAACCTGAAACTACAGGATAGGGGATATACTTGATATACTTACCTAGTCCGATAGCGCCAATCAGTATCTGACATAAACCAGCGATAATAAATACCGAAAGAATTATGGGAAGCGCCTTGTTAATATTCCCATCATGGGATTGCAGTATTCCTGCAATCAAAATCATACTGACGGCTGTCATTGGTGCTGTAGGGCCCGATATCTGGGTAGGTGTACCACCAAATAAGGCAGCGAAAAAACCAAGAAATATTGCGCCATACAATCCGGCACTTGGTCCTAATCCTGAGGAGACTCCAAAGGCAAGTGCCAGGGGTAAGGCAACAATACCAGCCGTAATACCTCCGAAAGCATCACCTTTTATATGTGAAAACAGGTTTTTCATAAGTTGTTGATTGTTGAAGGGTAGTGAAAATAATGAATTTTCGACTATTTTCCATCCTTTTTTTATAGTTTTGATTTTTATAATAGAGAATTACTAACAATTATTTAAAATCTTGAAGAATGTTGATTCTTGGAATTGCTGGCGGTACAGGAAGTGGTAAGACTACTGTTGTAAAGCAAATTTTGAATGAGCTGCCAGAGGCAGAAGTGACGGTTATTTCACAAGATTCCTATTATAACAGAAATGATCATATGACTTATCAGGAAAGGTGTGGTATTAATTTTGACCATCCGAATGCCATTGATTTTGATCTTTTGATTGAACATATAACACAATTGAAAAATGGAAATGTGATTGAACAGCCCATTTACTCCTTTGTGACACATAACAGAGTTCAGGATACGCTCAAAACACATCCAAAGAAAGTGATCATCGTGGAAGGAATTTTGATCATGACTAAAAAGGAATTGAGAGATTTACTCGATATAAAAGTTTTTGTTCATGCTGATTCAGATGAAAGACTGATTCGAAGATTGAAACGTGATATTCAGGAAAGAGGAAGAGATATTAATGAAGTTTTGGAGCGTTACCAATCAACGCTTAAACCCATGCATGAGGAGTTTATAGAGCCTACTAAAAGTTATGCAGACCTGATCATTCCTAATGATACATATAACAATGTGGCCATTGACATCGTGCGCACAGTCATCAATGAAAGGTTAGAAAAATGAATCTAAATCGAATCAAGGAAAATAAAGTATTTAGATTTCTGAGCAATAAATACGTCATTGTGTTGATCCTATTCGTTGTATGGATGGGGTTTTTTGATGAGAATTCATTTTTGAATCATCGAGAATTAGATCAGGAAATTGAAAAATTAGAGGATGCCAATGAATACTATAAAAAAGAAATTGAAACTGATCAAAACGTCATCAATAATCTGAACAATCCTGATTCATTAGAAAAATATGCCCGGGAGGAATACAAAATGAAGAAAGAGAATGAAGATATTTTTATTATAGAATACGATACGGTTGAAAAAGATTAGTTCATTCAGTCAATGGCAAACCTAAACATATAGTTTTGAAACAAGCGAGGCGAGAAGAAGAGTTCTTAAGAATTGAGGCCGCTGAATTAAGTGAACTATTTTCTTCGCAGGAAGGAAGACGTCCTCGACTTTTAATTGCGGATCTTGACACTTTTCATGAGAAAAAGCTTCACGAAGTGGCGGGTTTTTTTGCTGATTTGGGCTGCAATGTAGATATAGCTCCGAAAACTAGTAATTTGAGTGATATCGAAAGACAGTGTTTGGAAAATGACACAGACATGTTGCTGATATTGGCTGGTGATTGTGTACGGAGGAAAGAATTCCATGAATTTCAAAGAAACATCTTTTCTGGAATACCTCATTTGAAAGCCGCCTTATGCAGCAGTGATTCAAAAAGAATAGCAGATAGGCAAAAGAACGAACTTTCCTGGAGTTTTTTTGATCACAATGAGACCCCAATAATAATAGCTTCTTCCTTGTTACAGGAACTCGTATTAAATAATTAAAGTGATTTGTGTATGTATTTAATCTTTAGCGATTTGCTTTAATCTGTGGTCTTGGCGGCCCAAAGGTCGTAGCTCATCTTCCATTAATTTTAAATAATGGTTGGTTTTGTGTTTTCCAAGGATCTCACGTAAGTCTGTTTCTCGGGTATAGGCCAAAGCCTTCAGCGATTTTTTTTTATACTTTTCTTCTTTATCACTTTCAATGATCTCATAAACTTCATCGACAAATCCTTTGTTATAATCCATTAATGCTGTGAGTTGATCATTGTCAAGTTTTAGATGTGAGACACTGTTCAGAGTGCTTAAAACCAGCTCCTTAGGAACTTTAGATGTGTTTATGTCGTTCGAGTCATCCTGAGCCATCACTGGGGTAAACGACATAATAAAAGTAAAAACAGCAATTAGGATGGAAATTTTTTTCATGAGATTCATTTTTTTTGATTGGACCTCCAATTGATAGACCTCAAATAGTCAGCCTTGGAGAAATGTAAAAAGCAATTTTTTTTAAATCATAAATTTTGTTGTTGCAAAGGCACTTTCCTCAAGTGTTCGTGCCTTTACCGCTTGGTATAATCAGTTTTCCGTATGGAGTATATCCCTATGTTTTAACAATGGGTTTTAGACGTTTATCTTTTTTGACCAAAGGTTTAAGTTCATCTTCCATTAGTTTTAGATATTTTTTGGTTTTACTATTTCCAATGAGCTGTTTAAGCTCGGTTTTCCTCATATTGTTCAAGGCCTCTAAGGATTTTTTCTTTTGTTTTTCCTCTTTGTCACTATCGAGAATATCATAAACTTCATCTACAAAGCCTGAATTATAATCAATTATTTTTGTGATTTGATCGTTGTCAAGTTTTAGTTTTCCAACGCTATTCAAGCTACTTAATAGTAGCTCTTTAGGTACATCATCTTTGTCTTGAGCAGTGGAGATGGCACTCATAAAAAACAAAGCGAATACTAGAATGTAGGGGATGAATTTTTTCATGTGATTCAGTTTTAATCATTACTCTAAAATACCGAAAAAAGTCAATATTCCCTAATATTCCTTTTTTTATTTAGCGTTCTGAAACCATGATATCTGGTGATTTTCTTGCCAAATCCCATTTGAATCCCAGATAAAACTCAATGCCATGGTTTGGCGCATAGGCATATGCTGTGTCAAAATAGGGGCTAAAACCTGGTGCATAATTTGGATCGTCATAACCAACAAGAGGAGATTCGGTTTGTATATAGTTGAATAGATTGTTGATGCCAAAATATAAATTGTAATTGTTTTTGATCAGTTTGGTGACCTGAATTTGATGCAACGAAAAAGGAATGCTGGTCGTGGGTCTTGGTGTATCCAAAGGTTGTCCGAATTCATCAAGGTCATATACTTCTGGTAGGGCCATTGGACCAGTAAACTGGGCTGAATAGGCCAATGTTATTCTGGATTTTTTGAATTGATAATTTGCGCTTAGAACCCCACTCCAATCAGGAGCAAATAAAATCTTTGAAGTGTTCTTGTTTCCGTTCTCATCAATATCTGTTTCCGTCGATTCCAATAGATTGACTCCTATATTGAGGTTTAAAGGAAAGCTAAAATTGTGATTTATATTCAAGCCCATTCCCATAGACCTTGCATAACCGTTTGAATTTTCATAAATAATATATCCAGGAGTGTCATAATCTGGAATAATCTTATTGGTAAAATGAGTATAAAACCCCTCCAGGTCAATTGAACCACTACCGCCTAAGCCTATATACACCTGATTATAATTGAGTGAAAAATTATAGGAGCTTTCTGGTGCTAAATCATCAGCAATAATCACTTCTCTTTGCCCCGTTACAAAGGCGTGGTCTTCTGTAAATAGGTTGACAACCTTAAAACCTGTCCCGAAATTAAATCTAAAGGTGGTCCAGTCAGAACTTTTGTATTTGGCATTGAAACGCGGCGCATAGATCAAGCCATGCTCCTGATGATGATCTACCCGAAGCCCTCCGAGTAAGGTGAATTTTTCAGATACATAATATTCGTCCTGTACAAAAAGTCCGGGAACGAACTGGTTATTCGGCTTATTGATAATTTCTCCATCGATTTCTTCCTCAGTGGCTATAGTATTGTCATCATAGGCATCATAGCGAAGGGAAGAGCCCACTAAAAAGTCATGTTTTTTATGATCAAAACTCCAAATAAAGTTTCCAAATGCTATTTGTTGTGAAGCCTTATAATAATCACTTCCATAGTAACTGTTCTGATCGTGATTGGAAAAAGAATAATCAAGTTTTAGGCTGGCCTGAGTATCTAAGGCATAGGTACCAAAAAGCTCTGTTCTGTTGGTGTAAATACTTTCTCCATATATTTCATCGCTCCCCCTTAGCGTTTTGTAGGCTCTGTCTTTTACAAAGGCTTCTACACCGTTTCTTCTGTCTTCATAATAGTATTTTGCTGCAATGGTGAAAATCTTATCACTTGGTCTGTAGACATTGAACTTTGAAAAAAGAGAGATATGATCTGAATTAACTCCATCTCCAAAACCGTCAAAATTATTATCAGCATAGAGGTTGGCATAACCAAAATTCACACCTATATAGGCATTAGATTTTCCAAGAGAAGGGGCAAAGGCAAAGTTTCCAAAAACTTCTTCATGGGTACTGGTCATCAGATCTGCTGATACCAAGGGTTGCTTTTCAGGATTTTTGGTTATAATATTAATGACTCCTGCTACTGCTTCTGAGCCATAAAGTGTACTGCTGGGACCTTTTATTACTTCAAATCTGTCTATGATCATATTAGGAATTCCATTGAGGCCATACACAGAAGCAAGGCTACCATATATAGGAGTTCCATCCATTAATATGGCTGTATATGATCCTGGTAAACCATTGACACTAATGCTGTTGGTATAACAAACCCCACAAGCCACCACTTCCTGAACTCCATTGACAAGCTGAACACTTTCGATGACAGAGCTCGCAGCGGATGGGAGATAGGTATCTAATTGTTTTGAGGTGACAACATCTATTTTTATAGGAGATGCTGAAACATATGTTTCCTTCATGGTTCCTGTGACAACGATTTCGTCCAAAGCTGCATTTGATTTTAGATCAAACTTTAATACCATCTCTTGGCCTTTTTGAATCTCAATGTGTTTCTTTTCAGAAATGAACCCAATAAAAGAGGCAATAATCGTGTAATTTCCTGGATTCAAATTTTTGATTTCAAAAAAACCATCTTCGTCGGAAGTAGTGCCAGTATCTGAATTTTTTATATGAATTGAAGCATAAGGCAAGGCACTGCCTTCAGCCATGATCGTACCTGAGATACGGGTGTTTTGACCAAACAATGACAGCGTAAGCAGCAAACTAAATGCTAAAAAAATGAAGCGGTATTGCATATTGTTATAAAAGCCTTTAACTTTATAATTTGAAATACAAAACTAATAAAGTTAGTTATAGCTAACAAATAATATCTAATGAGTATAACAAAAAACATTGAGGACTACTTAAAGGCCATCTTTAATCTGACCGAAGAAGAAGGGGTTAAGAAGTTGGGAAATAATCAGTTGGCTGAATATTTGGGTTTATCACCAGCTTCAGTAAGTGTGATGATCAAGAAAATGAAAGATAAGAAATTAGTGAATAATGAACGCTATGGAAAGATTGAATTAACCAATTCAGGACATGCCATAGCCTTAAAGCTTATCAGAAAGCACCGATTGTGGGAAACATTTTTACATGAGCATATGAATTTTAGCTGGGATGAGGTACATGAAGTGGCACATCAGTTGGAGCATATTCATTCTCCCAAACTCATCAGAGAGTTAGATAATTTCCTGGGCAATCCCAAAAGAGATCCTCATGGTGATGCCATCCCGGATGATCAAGGCAGGTTTGTGGTGGAGACGAAACAGCCCTTGTCGAATCTTTCGACAGGTGATGTTTGCCGTCTTATTTCTGTGAAAGATAGTTCGGCAGTTTTTCTGAAGTATGTAACACAGTTAGGCCTGGCACTGAGCAGTGAAATCGAGATCCTTGAAATTAGAGAGTTTGACGCCTCCATGTTGATCGCCTATGATGGAAAAAAAGAGAATGTTTCTAAAAAATTTGCAGAAAGTATTTATGTAGAAAAGCTATAAGAACCGAAAGTGTCTTTTGATCATGAGCCATGATTTGATCCTGATATCTTGGTATAATAATTATAAAAAGACAATGATTAATCCTATAAAAATGTAAATTTGCACAAAAATTTAAATAGCATATGTTCAATAAGTATATAAAACTAGTTTTAGCCGCTATTATTCTTGTTTGGGCCGGATTCGAATTCTACGAAGGTCATATCATGAATGGTATATCAATAGTACTCCTGGCAGGGATTTTTATCTTTTTTTACTTTAAAAATGAGATTTTATTATTGACCTTTTTCAAATTGAGGAAACAAGATTTTGAAGGTGGAAACAGGTTGCTGGACAAGATAAAGAATCCTTCGGCAGCGCTAACCAAGAAACAAGAAGCTTATTATAATTTTTTAAGAGGAATTATGGTGTCACAAACAAATTTGACACAGGCCGAAAAATTCTTTAAACGGGCCTTAAGTATGGGCTTAGCCATGGATCATGACAAGGCAATGGCTAAATTGCAGTTGGCAGGAATCGCCATGACCAAACGAAGAAAAAGAGAAGCGACAACCTTGATTTCGGAAGCGAAAAAATTAGATAAACACGGTATGTTGAAAGATCAGATTGCCATGGTCAAGCAACAAATGAAAAAAATCTAGGCGAAGGCTTCAAGATATGTTTACGCGTTTAAAGAAAATCCTAAATAATAGATGATGAAATCCATAGTGTGCAGCTTGTTTCTTTTGATGACTGGGTATCATGCTCTTTCTCAGGATATTTCAGTGATGACCTATAATATTCGTTATGCGACGGTAAACGATGGAGAAAATCAATGGGAGAAAAGAAAAGAATTTCTTGGAGATCAGATCGCGTTTTATGAACCTGCTGTTTATGGTGTTCAGGAAGGATTAGAGCATCAACTTCTTTTTTTGAAAGAATCGGGTTCCAAATATGAATTTGTAGGAGTAGGCAGGGATGATGGCAACAAAAAAGGAGAGTACTGTGCGGTTTTTTATCATAAGGATAAGGTAGAGCTTTTAGAGCACAGTACATTTTGGCTTTCAGATACGCCTGATACAGTGTCTAAAGGATGGGACGCAGCCTTTGAACGAATTTGCACCTATGCACTTTTTAAAGACAAAAAGAGTGGCATTAAATTCTGGGTTTTCAATACACATTTTGATCATATTGGAGATGTGGCCAGAGAAAAAAGTGCTGAATTGATTGCTCATAAGGTTGCCCAGATCAATACTGAAGGTCTTGCTGTATTTTTGATGGGTGATTTTAACCTAAATGAAAAGAGTAAGCCCATTCTGTATTTGTCATCAGTTTTCAATGATGCCCGAAATAGCAGTCTTGAAAGGCCCTTTGGGCCTCATGGAACTTTTACAGGTTTTGAATTTAACGAGCCGGTAAAAGATCGTATTGATTATATATTTACTTCAAAAACAGGAGTCAGTGTTCAAAAGTATGCAGTTTTAACTGATTCGAAAGACTTTAAGTATCCATCAGATCACTTTCCTGTCTTGATCGAGGCCGTTTTATCAGGCGTCAATAAGTAATTTTTTACCAATATACATGAGTTGGTAATCTTCCTCTACTTTGAGTTTATTATAATCAGCCGGGATGATATGAATGTCATTATTCACATCCTTGACAAAAACTGGAATGGTTTTGACTTCTTTCATAGTAGCCTCCATAATTTGCAGATAATGATCCTTGGATTGAATTTTGACCTCGTTGATGATGGGATAATCTCTCACCACTTCTGAAATATTGATAAAGTCATCCGTTTGAGAGAAGAGCCCCTCTTCAGGATTATTATTTGGATCTCTCATTTCATCACCACTAATGAGGCGATATGCACCTTCTTCACCAAAGGCAGGTTTTAGTTTATTCAAGGCATATTCGTTAATGGTCGGGCTGCCGGTGAGCGCCAGTAAGAACCCAATATCGTTTAATTCAATATTTTCGAAGATCTCATCTTCATAGATGTCACACTCAAAAGCCTCGAGTCCTTCGTTTTTGGCCTGGGCTATATTGTTTCTGTTGCTGTCAATTAAAACAACCCTTCTTTCATTTTTCTTTAAATAGCTGGCAATAAGTCTCGAGGGGTCAGAGGCCCCAACAATTAAAATTCCTTCAGATTTTTTCAGTAAGACGCCTGTAATTTTAGCCATAATTCTGGCCGTGGTTGCATTTAGTAGTACCGTCCCTAGTACGATCATGAACACTAATGGGGTGATATAATTGGCATTTTCTACTCCCTGCATGGTTAGCTTTAAACCAAATAAGGAGGCAATACCGGCGGCCACGATACCTCTTGGCCCAACCCAGCTAATAAATATTTTTTCATTTCTGATAAGCCCGCTTTTTCGGCTACTCAGAAAAACACCTAAGGGTCTAACGACCAAAACAACACAGCCAAACAATATCAGTGAATTCCAGTTATAGATCAACTCAAGATCTGATAAGTTAATATTTGCTGAAAGTAAAATAAAGAGGATAGATATCAACAAAATACTGATGGTTTCCTTAAAATAAAATACCTCTTTTAATCCAGGTAAATACATGTTTCCAAGAACCATACCCATGATCACAACAGCTAACAGGCCGCTTTCATGCGCAAATAAATCAGCAAGAACAAATACGCTAAGTACCAGGGCCAGAGAAACAACATTTAATAGATAATGTGGAATCCATCGTTGTTTTAAGGCGGTTGCAAAAGCATAGGCAGAAGTAAAACCAATGGAAAACCCAATTATGATGATCTTTCCAAATTCTACCAGGGTTTCTTTGGTATACTCAGAGCCATGATCGCCTCCGATGCTGATAAATTCAAACACCAATACTGCCACAAGGGCTCCCACCGGGTCAATTAAGATACCTTCCCATTTTAGTATGGTTGAAATATCTTTCTTTAAGGGCAGGTTTCGAAGAATAGGAGTAATAACCGTTGGCCCGGTAACGATGATCAATGACGAAAACAAAAAGGACAAAGGCCAGTTGAGTCCGATGATAAAATGGGCTGCTATCCCAGCAGTTATCATTGTCACCAAGGCTCCAAGAGTGATGAGTTTGTATATGACAGGTCCAACACTCCTGATTTCATCTTTTTTCAGGGTAAGGCCACCCTCAAACAAGATCAATGCAATCGACAGGGAAACAAAGTTAAAGAGACTTTCCCCAGGGAAAAGACCCATTTGACCATTCCAGACAGGCTCGATCCATTTGTTGCCATCGGCCGAAAACATGGTAGAAAACGGACCTACAAAAAGTCCGGTTAGTATTAAAGGAAGGATGGCCGGGATTTTAAATTTCCAAGCGAGCCATTGGGCTAAAATCCCCAAAATAATGATACCAGCAAGTTCGAGCATAGACAATTTTTTTGATTGACTAAAAATACTATTTTTATATGATTCAAAAGAGTTTGGTTTTTTTCGATCATTTTGCATGCCATGTGATGCATCTTTTAACCCAATACTTTTAAAAAAAATGCCTATGAATTTTGAACTATGTACTGATACTCTTGAAGGTGCTATTATAGCTGGTAATTACGGTTTTAAAAGTGTTGAACTATGTGCTGCCTTATCTGTTGGTGGTTTGACCCCTAATTATGGATTGATCAAGCAATGCGTCGAGAGTTCTAGTGCAGCTATTCACGTCATGATTCGTCATCGGGAAGGTGGGTTTCGAGTGAATGAGAGTGATATTCAAATGATGAAGATGGATATTGAAGCGGCGAAGGTTGCAGGTGCTGCTGGAGTTGTTTTTGGGATCCTCAACGAGGATAATAGTGTTTCAGAAGATAATTATGAATTGCTGGAATTGGCTCATGGCCTGGGCCTGAGGGCGACCTTTCACAGGGCATTCGATTTTGTTCCTGATTTCAGAATCGCCATCGCAAAGATCGTAAACTTTGGCTTTGATCGACTGTTAACTTCTGGCTTACAGGAGAAGGCCGAAAAAGGTATAGCCGTAATTGCTGAAATAAAACAACGATTTGGAGACAGTTTGGAGGTCATCGCCGGAAGTGGTATAAGCAAGGAAAATGCCTTGAAGTTTTCAGGATCTGGTATCGATTATTTACATTTTACCGCCAGAAAACCTGTTGAAGAAGCCATTGGACTGGGGATGGGAAGGTATATGGTCACAGATCATGAAAAAATACAATTGATTATCAATTTGCCATTTACCCATATCAATTAAAGATGCTCATGATCGTTTTTTTATTCTGACTTATTTCTTATTTTGACAGAATATTAGTGCGTCAAATTCGTTTTGATGTTTAGATTTAAGATTCTTATGAAATACCTGTTGTATATTTTTGTAACTGTATTGACTTTTTCATTCAATAAGGCGACTTCGCAAACTGAATTTACGCATCATGTATTTTCTGATCAACCTGTTAATTTTGAGGGAATGGCCGGAACTGATGACAAGGTCGTTCGGCTTCAAAAGGGGCGTTTAATCTATAAAAAGATTAAGGTTCCGGCCTTTGAAGATGGTAGTGATGTCATCTTAAAGTTGAGCTTAAGATCTGCAGGCGATCGCTGGGATAAGACTGGGTCTTGTTTTGTCTTGTCTGATCCGAATCAGATTTCAATACTGGATGTTTCAGAAGGTAAAAAGAAATTTCCGATTAATACAGGAATCAATGAGGGAAATTTAGGAATTCAATCCTCTAAAAATTATAGTCCTGTCATTGAATTGATGCGATTTATTACACCATTTGGAGTAGGACATTTCAGTGAGAATGATAAAGGTCACAGAAGACCTGTATATATTCCGAATTGGGAGAAAGAGATTGTATGGGAACAGGATATTAGCCACTTGTTGGAAATCGTTGATAACAGCTTTGTCATTGGTGTTTGGATCGACTCTTGGACAAAAGAAGGCTATCTTATTGATCTTAGTTTGACCTACTCGAATAGACCTAATAAAATTGTGAAAACAAAGTCCTTGATTAACACTGTTAGTTATGTTGATGGACAATCCTTACCTGAATTTTTTGCTGAAGGACCACTCGAACATAAGTTTCATTTTGATACTCCGGTAAAGAATGTAAAACTTCATTATATAACGACAGGTCATGGAGGACATTCGGGAGGCGATGAGTTTAGTAAGAGAGCCAATAGAATTCGACTCGATAATAAATTGCTCTTAGATTTTACTCCTTGGCGAAGCGATTGTGCCTCTTTTAGGAGGTTTAACCCAAGTTCGGGAGTCTGGTTGAAAAAAGATTCAGCTGAATATATTGATTTTCAGGCACATAAATATAAAGTCAAAGAGATAGAAGAGAGAATTGCCTCTTCAGATCTGTCTCGGTCAAATTGGTGTCCGGGATCAAAAGTAGCACCCGTCATCGTTGAGCTGGGCGATATGAAGGAGGGTGATCATAGGCTAAGTATTGATATTGATGCCGCACGGGCAGAAAAGAATAAATACAATCATTGGTTGGTAAGTGCCTACCTTACCTATGAATAAGCGATTTTTTTAGACGATAATACTGGTTCCTTTACCTGAGATGTTTTTCTCCTGATCAAAAACAAAATCTATTCTTCCTACATTCACACCCCAGCAACCAACCTGATTGACCAGTACATTTTTTCCTTCCACGTTTTTGGTTACCGTTGGTTTTTTGAGAAAAGTATGGGTATGTCCGCCAATTATTAAATCAATGTTTTTGGTGCTTTTAGCCAATACCAGGTCGCTGATATGATCTGGATTACTCTTATAATAATATCCTAGGTGAGAAAGGCAAATCACAAGATCACATTGTTCATGAACTCGCAGTTTTTCGCTCATGTCTTGTGCAATTTCGATGGGATCTAAATAGATGGTTTCTTTAAAATTTGCCGGATCAACCAATCCATCTAATTCAATGCCCAGGCCGAAGACACCAATTTTAATTCCACCTTTGTTAAAAATTTTATACGGTTTTGTTCTGCCATCCATGATGGTGTTCTTAAAGTCGTAATTGGCAATGAGAAAATCAAAACGAGCATGTGGCAATTGTTTTTCAAGACCAGTAATTCCGTTGTCAAAATCATGATTTCCAATAGTAGATGCATCATAACCTAATTTACTCATCATTTTAAATTCGATCTCTCCTCCGAAATAATTAAAATATGGCGTGCCTTGAAAAATATCGCCAGCGTCAAACAACAAGGTGTGAGGGTTTTCTGCACGAATACTTTCAATTAAAGATGCTCTTCGCGCAACTCCTCCTAGATTGGGATACTTCGAATGTTTGCTTGGAAAAACTTCAATATGACTGTGTACATCGTTGGTATGAAGAATACTAATTGTTTTTTCCTTGTCGACCTCACAAGAATTAAATGGCAATGCTCCTAAGCTTACAAGAGAACCTGAGGCCAAACTGTTTTTTAAAAATTTTCTCCGTTTCATTTAATCTATTTCTATGAATCTGTTATCTAATGAAGCACGCAAGGTGTCTTGTTTTTTTAAATTTCCGATCAAGGCATCGCGCACTTTAAATTCTGAGGTGTACAAAGACAGTGGCTTAGTGAAAAAGGACATGTTATCGCCTCCGTGTTGCAGATAGTCATGTGTTAACACCCAATAGGTTTTGGCTGCATCGAATTTTTCACCTTGAATTTTGACATTGACCAGGTCATTATTTTTTAAGTTCGCTCTGATTCCTGCGATGGGATGGGCTTCTTTTCTGCTGGCCAAATAATTAAAAAGCTCCTCAACCTTTGCTCCAGATAACTCGACTACTACCAATTTATTTTCAAAAGGCATAAGCTTAAAAATATCTTCAACCTTCACATTGCCTTCGGGAATCATGGTTCTGATACCCCCATAGTTGAATAGTGCAAAATCAATATGTCTGTTTTTTTCTTTGCTGAAAATCGTGTCAACAGCCAGGTAACAGGCATCGGCGTAAAAATTACCAAGAGAACTTTCAAGGGGTGATTCTTGTCGTGATAAGGGGCGAAGATTATAACATAATACTTCGTTGATCTTACTCTGTAAGGAATCATGATATGGTTGAATCTCCTTTAAAATGGATGAATTCGGTTGAATTTCTGAACTAATTTCAAGCTGTTTTCCCCGAATAGTTTTAAGCTCACTGTTTTTTTCTTTACAGGAAACTATGATTTTGTTTAATAATAATGAAATCACTATTAATACTATTATTTTATATAGTTTTGTCTGCATATTTTTGGTGAATGGGACTATTGAATTTAAAGATTACAACTGCGCATAAATTTATAAAAAAACAACGGAAGGCGTATGGTTTGAATCGAGAATTTGACCTTACGTCAATCCAAAGGGTTGGAGTGCTTTCAGAGTTATCTTTGATCGAGACTTATGACTTTACAAAAAGGTTATGCGAAGGTCTTGGTTTGAGAAAAGAAGCCTTAAAAGTTTTTCTGTATGATACAGAAGGAAATGGTCAGGCTCCCGGTTTTTATGGCATGTGTAAC
Organism: uncultured Flavobacteriaceae bacterium; assembly: GCA_964419405.1. Lineage (GTDB taxonomy): Bacteria > Bacteroidota > Bacteroidia > Flavobacteriales > Flavobacteriaceae > Lutimonas. The sequence goes on along the minus strand of CAYQPI010000120.1, from coordinate 9,311 downwards.
GACAAAAGTTTTGGTTATAATGCAAAAATAAAATCTGAGGCCTTGCGTAAATTTGTGAATAGAGATTTAGATCTTTTGATCAATTATTGTGATCCTAACCTGTTATATCCCAGGGTTATAATGCTCAAGTCAAAGGCCGTTTTAAGGGCTGGTTTTGAAGACGAGGCAAATTTCTTTAACGATATCTCAGTTAAAACACCAGGAAATGATATAGATACTTTTAATCAAGAACTTGTCAAGTATTTACAAATTTTAAAACTGATCGGTTAAAATAAAAATATTGAGAAACTAATGGAACAATTTAAAGGTACAGGTGTGGCATTGATAACGCCTTTTACTGCAAATAATGAAATTGATTTAATTGCTCTTGAGAATCTGATAAATTATCAGATTGACAATGGTGTTGATTATTTGGTGCTTTTGGGAACCACAGGTGAAACCGCAACCCTTAGTAAAAGCGAAAAGGAGTTGCTAAAGGCTAAAGCCGTAGAATTCAACATGGGACGTTTGCCACTGGTCATCGGTATCGGAGGAAACAACACGATGGAAATTACTGAAGAATTAAGAACAGGTAACCTCGATGGTTTTTCGGCTGTTTTATCGGTTTCACCCTATTATAATAAACCTTCTCAAGAGGGAATTTATCAGCACTATAAAATGATCTCAGAAGCAAGTCCTGTTCCTGTAATTTTGTACAATGTACCCCCACGCACAGGAAGCAATGTTTTACCGGAAACAGTATTTCGTCTTGCAGAAGATTGTGATAATATCATCGGAATAAAAGAGGCTGCTGGAGATTTTGAACAAGTCCTGGAACTGATAAAATATACAAAAGATGATTTTCTGGTTATATCTGGAGAGGATAAATTGGCACTTCCTTTGGTCTTAGCCGGAGGGGCAGGGGTTATATCAGTAATAGGTCAGGCCTTGCCTAAGGATTTTAGTGATATGATACGATTAGGACTCCAGGGGCAATGTCAACATGCCTATGAACTTTATTATAGTTTAAGTGAAAGCATTGATCTGATTTTTGCCGAGGGGAATCCCTCTGGAGTTAAATGCATGCTCGAGTCTTTGAAGATTTCGTCTCAAAAAGTAAGATTACCTTTGGCCGAAGTGTCAGCAGAATTGCAACAAAAAATTAATACCTTTGTAATTGACTTTAAAATTAAATAGAAATGGTTTCAGGCATTATTGAAAAAGCATTAAATCATCAGATTCAAATTGAAGCTGAATCTTCTCAAATATATTTAGCCATGGCTTCATGGGCAGAAATTCAAGGTTTTGAAGGAGTAGCATCCTTTATGTACGCTCATTCAGACGAAGAGAGAATGCACATGCTTAAATTGGTGAAATTTATTAATGAAAGAGGTGGTCATGCTCAGATCAGTCAGTTGGAAAAACCACCCGTATCTTTTGGGTCGTTCAAAGAAATGTTTCAGACACTTTTTGATCATGAGGTGATGGTATCTCAAAAGATCAATGATCTGGTAGATATCACCTTAAAGGAGAAGGATTATGCCACGCATAATTTTTTGCAGTGGTATGTTGCAGAACAAATTGAAGAAGAGGCTCTTGCCAGAAATATTTTGGATAAAATCAACCTTATTGGAGATGATAAGGGAGGCTTGTATTTGTTTGATAACGATGTTAAATTATTGGTTGGTAATCAAGCTGAAGAACCTCAATAGATTCAGTACAAGTCGTAACTGTATGTAGATTACTAGAAGTCAATAGTTTATGATTTTTGGTAAAATACATGATGCTGCTTAAAATATTTTTTCAAATTCCGTTTTAAAAGAGTAATTTTGCCAGATGCAAAAATTGAAAAAGTTAGCGTTTATTCTGACCCTTACCATTATTCTTGGTTCTTGTAGTGAATACCAGAAGGTTTTGAACAAAGGTAAGAATGTAGAAAGATATCAGATGGCTGTCAAGATGTACGAGGCTAAGGAGTATAAAAAAGCCCTTACCTTGTTTGAAAAGATTATGGGGCCTTATGCCAATAAACCCCAGATGGAGCGAATTCAGTTCATGATTTCTGATAGTTACTTTCGAACAGAGAATTATGCCATGGCTTCCTATCATTTTACAAAGTTTATGACTAATTATCCGGAAAGTACGAAGGTTCAAGAAGCGGCATATCTGAGTGCAAAGAGCTATTTTTTAGCATCTCCGGTATACAGTAGAGACCAAGAGGATACGTATAAGGCCTTAACAGCATATCAGGGCTTTATTGATAAGTATCCTACGTCAGAACTTATCGATGAGGCGAATAAAGACTATGCTGAACTAAACAGAAAACTGGAATTTAAAGATTTTGAAGTGGCTCGACTCTATTATCACAGAGAGGACTATGTATCGGCAATCCAGGCCTTTGAGACTTTTAATGAAGATCACTTAGGATCTCAATACAAGGAAGAGACTTTTTATTACAGTTTTAAATCGGCTTATGAACTCGGAATGCAGAGCATATTATCCAAGAAAGAAGAACGATTAAATGAAGCGCTTTTGTCATATCAAAAATTCAAAAAAAACTTTCCAGAATCTGAAAAGATGAAAGAAGTGGATAGTATGGCATCTAGATTGCAAAATGAATTAGAAAAAACAAGAGAATCACTATCAACAATATCACAAAAATAAGTAACTGATGAAAGATTATAAGAACACTGAAGCTCCGGAGAGTACTATTACTTTTGACAAAATTAAAATTGAAGCTCCAACGCAGAATATTTATAAGGCCATTGCCATTATGTCAAAAAGAGCGTCTCAGGTTAATGAGGATTTGAAAAGTGAATTGATTGACAAATTAGAAGAATTTGCTACTTTTAATGACAGTCTTGAAGAAGTTTTTGAAAATAAAGAACAAATAGAGGTTTCGCGTTTCTACGAACGTCTTCCTAAGCCTACTGCGATTGCAGTTCAGGAATGGTTAGATGAAGAGATTTTCTATAGAACTCCTGAGATAAATAACGATAATTTAGACTAATTATGTCTGTTTTAAGCGGTAAGAAAATCCTTTTAGGAGTTACTGCTGGAATAGCTGCGTATAAGACGTCTTATCTTGTAAGACATTTTATCAAGGCTGGTGCAGCTGTGCAAGTTGTGATGACACCTGCTGCCAAAGATTTTGTCACCCCACTTACTTTATCAACCCTTTCGAAGAACCCGGTTCATTCTACCTTTTATGATAAGAGCGAAGAGAATGAATTGTGGAACAATCATGTGGATTTGGCGCTTTGGGCCGACCTAATGGTTATTGCGCCGTTGACGGCCAATACCTTGGCTAAGATGTCTGAGGGTATTTGTGATAACCTTTTATTGGCTACCTATTTATCGGCAAAGTCTAGCGTGTATTTTGCACCGGCAATGGATTTGGATATGTATCAGCATGAGACAACATCTGCTAATATTTCAACCTTAGAGGCTAGGGGCAATATTTTTATCCCTCCTTCGTATGGAGAATTGGCCAGTGGTCTTGAAGGAGAAGGCAGAATGGCTGAACCTGAAGAAATTGTTGACTTTATTGAAAAGCACCTGATTCTTAATGCACCATTGCATGGCAAGAAAGTGTTAATTACGGCAGGGCCAACTTATGAAGCCATAGATCCGGTGAGGTTTATTGGAAATCATTCTTCTGGTAAAATGGGTTTTGAGCTGGCAAAGACGGCGGCCCATCTGGGTGCCGAAGTTATATTGATCACAGGCCCGAGCAATGAAGCGGTGCATCAAAGCAATATAAATAGAATTGATGTGATGAGCGCTGCTGATATGTATGAGGCCACGCATTCCCGTTTTGAACAAAGTGACATTGCGATCTTCTCTGCAGCAGTTTCAGATTTTACGCCAAAAGTTGTATCTTCTCAAAAAATAAAAAAGAAAAAAGGTGAGCTTTTAATAGACCTGGTTCCGACCAGAGATATTTTAGCCTCGATGGGAGAGATTAAAAAGCAACAATTCTTAGTGGGATTTGCGCTAGAAACAGAGAATGAAATTGAAAATGCAAAGACCAAGCTAAAGAAGAAAAATCTTGATTTGATTGTATTAAATTCACTTCAGGATAAGGGAGCCGGTTTCAAGTCTGCTACGAACAAAATTACATTGATTGATAAAAAAGGTCGATCTCAAGCTTTTGATCTCAAATCTAAACAGGAGGTGGCCACTGATATTTTTAATGAGATTTTAAAGAGTATTGATGCGTAAGTTTATAGTTATTTTAGTGTTATTTGTTGGATTCAATCTCAGTGCTCAGGAGCTGAATTGTGTTGTGTTCATTAACCATTCTGAAATAGGTGTATCGAATAAGAAAATATTTGATACGATGCAGAATGATATTTTTGAATATATGAATAATACCAAATGGACAAATTCGGTCTATAAAACACATGAACGAATTGATTGTTCTATAACCATTAATATTTTGGAAGCGGTATCCGCCTCAAGTTTTAGAGGAAGTTTGCAATTGCAAATCTCGAGACCGGTGTTTAATTCTACATATTCAACGTCGATCTTGAATTTTAATGACAATAATATATCCTTTCAATATGAGGAATTTCAACCACTGGTGTATAATGAAAACAATTTTGAATCTAATTTAGTGTCTATTTTGACCTTTTACGCCTATACCATTTTAGGTTATCAGGGAGATACTTTTGGCTATAAAGGAGGTGAGAACTTTTTTAAACTTGCCGAAGGTGTTGTAAACGTGGCTCAGCAAGGTGGTGGCGTAGGATGGAACAGAATTGATGGAAACTATACACGTTATCAGCTAAATGAAAATTTGTTGTCACCAGTCTATGAGCAATACAGGAAAACCATGTATGAATATCATCTCATGGGTCTCGACAGAATGGTCGACAACTCAAGGGATGCCAAGGAGGTAATTGCAAGATCCATCGAAGCCCTTCAAAATTTGTTCAACGACAGACCAAATACATTTTTGATTCGAGTGTTCTTTGATACCAAAGGGGATGAAATTGTTGATATTTTTGCAGATGGACCTCGGATCGATACCCAGAAATTAAGGGATGTGCTGGGAAGAATTTATCCAACATTTGATGAAAAATGGAAGGAAATTAAAATTTAGAGAACAACTGCTTTTGCTTCTTTTTAATTAAGTTTGTTTCCATAAATATGTATAGTTCTTAGAATATATGCTGGTATCCTTATCAATAAAAAATTACGCCCTCATAGAGGATCTTAAAGTTGATTTTAAAGATCGACTCTCGATTATTACAGGTGAAACTGGAGCGGGAAAATCAATTCTGATGGGTGGTTTGGCCTTGGTTTTGGGAAAGAGAGCTGATAGTAGTCTCGTTTATGACAAGGTCAAGAAATGCGTTATTGAGGCAGAATTTCAGGTGGCCTCCTATCAATTAGAATCGTTTTTTAAAGTAAATGATCTCGACTATGATCCTTGGGTCATTATAAGAAGGGAAATACTTCCTAATGGGAAGTCTCGGGCTTTTGTCAATGATACACCAACTAATTTATCGGTATTAAATGCCTTGACAAGCCAGTTGATTGATATACATTCTCAGCATGAAACCTTGCAATTATCAGATACGGTTTATCAATTTCAGATTATCGATGCGCTTGCCAATAATTCAGCCATATTAAGTGAATATGACCATGCCTTTCAAGAATACAAGGGGCTGTTAAAGACACTTCAGGTTTTCGAAGAGCAACAGATGCAGGCGAAAAAGGAATATGATTATAACATGTTCCTTTGGGAAGAATTAGAAAAAGCTGATTTAAAACTAGATGAATTAGAAGATCTCGAGGCAGATCAGGAGAAATTAGCTCATATTGAAGATATTAAATTTGCGCTCTCATCAATTCTTGGAATTTCGGAGCAGGAATCTCAAGGAACCTTAGATCAGTTAACTGAATTAGAGCATCATTTATCAAAAATTAATTCGTTTTCTTCGTTATATACTGAGATGTCTGATAGAATGGGCAGCTTGCTAATCGAGTTTAAAGATCTCTTAGGCGATATAGCTACGGAAAATGATGGTCTGGTTTTTGACCCTGGCGCCTTGGAACAGGTGGAGGATAGATTACAGACTTTGTATGATCTTCAAAAGAAACACGGAGCAAATGGTATCGAAGAATTAGTGTCTATCAAAGAGGCCTATCATGCAAAAATAACTGAGGTTGACAATGCCGATGAAACCATGGCAAGAACCATTAGGGATATTGAACTAGCAGGTGCCAGGCTAGACGGAATTAGTAGGCACTTGCACCATAGACGGCAAAAAGCTATTCCCGAGTTTATATCACAGATTGAAGGGGCATTGATCAGTCTTGAAATGAAAAACACCCGATTTGAAGTTCGTTTGGATCAAAGTGATGATTTTCTTAGCAATGGAAAGGATCAACTTGAATTTTTAATGTCATCAGATAGAGGAAAATCTTTTGAGAGAATGAAGAAGGTCGCTTCCGGTGGAGAAATGTCGCGTATGATGTTAGCCGTGAAATTGATACTTTCTAAATACTCCAATCTGCCTGCTATTATATTTGATGAGATCGATACAGGGGTTTCTGGTGAGGTTTCAAATCGCATTGCAGATGTCATGTTGGCCATGAGTCAGCATATGCAGGTGATTACCATCACTCATTTGCCACAGGTGGCAGCAAAGGGGCATCATCATTATAAGGTATATAAGGAAGATTCAAAAGGAGCGGTCACTTCAAATATCAAATTATTGAATAGAGACGAACGTTTGGTTGAGTTGGCAGAAATGCTAGGAGGCACTAAGATTACTGATTCAGCCTTGGCTCATGCAAAGCAGCTTTTATCATAATGTCGCATGTTAAAATAAACTAGTAACTTTGCCGAGCTTATTTTGGCATATAAATGACCATAAAAGAAAAAACAATTAATTAAACAATAACATATGTATAATCTATTAAAAGGAAAAAAAGGAATCATTTTTGGTGCATTGAATGAAGATTCAATTGCATGGAAAGTAGCTGAAAGAGCCCATGAAGAGGGAGCTACATTTGTGTTGACAAATGCCCCGATCGCCATGAGAATGGGAGCGATAAACCAATTGGCAAAGGACACAGGCTCAGAAATCATTCCTGCTGATGCTACCTCTATGGAAGATTTGGAGAATTTAGTTGACAAATCCATGGAGATTTTAGGAGGGAAGATAGATTTTGTTTTGCATTCTATAGGGATGTCTATCAACGTAAGAAAAGGCAAGCACTATACCCAGTCTAATTATGATTTCACTCATAAAGGATTTGATGTGTCAGCCTTGTCCTTTCACAGAGTTATGAATGTGCTTTACAATAAAAATGCCATGAGTGAATGGGGTTCAATTGTGGCCTTGACCTATATGGCAGCACAAAGAGTATTTCCTGATTACAATGACATGGCAGACAATAAAGCCTATTTGGAGTCAATTGCGAGAAGTTTTGGATATTTCTTTGGTCGTGATCATAAGGTTCGGGTAAATACGATTTCACAATCTCCAACACCAACAACTGCTGGTAGTGGTGTGAAAGGATTTGGAGGCTTCTTAAGTTATGCAGAAAAGATGTCGCCTTTAGGTAATGCGACGGCTCTTGAATGTGCTGATTATACCTTGACTCTTTTTTCTGATCTTACCAAAAAAGTTACTTTACAAAACTTGTTTCATGATGGCGGTTTTTCTAATATGGGAATAAGCGATGTAATCATGGATGGATTTATGGATGAAGACGATTCATAAGCTTTATTTTTGATGAGAACGCAGGATCGGGAAATTTTTGAGACAGTCTTAAATTTCCCGATTTTGTTTTAAATTAGTACCAGAAACAATTCTGTATTGCGTTTTTCCATTATCATTCCCGTATATAACAGACCTGAAGAGTTAGATGAACTGCTTCAAAGCATTTGTTTACAGGACCTTGCTGCTAAGCCTGAGGTGCTGATCATTGACGATGGTTCTGATAAACGTAGTAATGTGGTGGCTTCCAGTTATGAGAATCAACTTGATATAGCCTATTGTTTTAAGAAAAATTCAGGACCGGGAGATAGTCGAAATTACGGTATGCAGCGAGCAAAGGGGGATTATTTTATTATCCTGGATTCTGATTGTATACTTCCTGAGAGCTACCTTTCCATTGTAAGTGAATCTCTTGAAAAAGAGTATGTAGATGCCTATGGAGGTCGGGATGAAGCACATGAGTTATTCAGTGACTGGCAAAAGGCAGTAAACTATAGCATGACCTCTATGTTAACTACGGGTGGTTTGCGGAGTAAGGAGACGGAGAATACTAAATTCCAGTTGCGGAGTTTTAATATGGGTATTTCGAAGAAGGCCTTTGATCTAACAGCTGGTTTTTCTAAACAACGGATTGGAGAGGACATTGATTTGAACTTTAAACTTTTGGAAAAAGGGTGTAGTACAAAATTAATAGCCGATGCCTTTGTCTATCATAAGCGCAGAGCCTCTTTACGATCTTTTTATAAACAGACCCAGAATTTTGGAGCCGCGAGACCCATTTTAAGTAAAATGCACCCGGGATCCGCCAAGATCAGTTATTGGTTTCCGTCGCTGTTTATCATCGGTTTAGTGGTATCTGTCATGATGGCCTATACGATATCTGTACTTGGTGTGTTGATTTATGGATGCTATTTTGCCAGTATCGGAATAGATGCCTGGCGGAAGAATAAAAGCGCTTCTGTTGGTTTTTTAAGCATGATAACAAGCTTTACACAGTTTTTAGGATATGGTTTGGGTTTTATCAGAACTTCCTTTCGCTTATTCATTCAACGTAAAGAACTAAAAGATGCCTTTCCGGCGATGTTTTCCTAGCCCTTTCAATATCAATTGTATCAGACGTTATCCGAGCGTCAAATTTTCTTATTTTTAACAATAGAATCACAGGATATGGATTATGCAGAGAATATATTAGAGACCATTGGTAATACACCTCTGGTCAAATTAGACAAAATCGTTGAAGAAGTAGATGCGTTGGTTTTGGCCAAGGTAGAAACGTTTAACCCCGGAAACTCGGTCAAAGATCGGATGGCCTTAAAGATGATTGAAGATGCTGAGGAGTCAGGATTGCTGAAACCAGGAGGGACCATTATCGAGGGAACCTCTGGAAATACGGGAATGGGGCTGGCAATTGCAGCTAATATTAAGGGGTATAAATGTATTTTTGTTATTGCAGATAAGCAATCAAAGGAGAAGATCGATATTCTTCGTGCCCTGGGAGCGGAGGTGGTTGTGTGCCCTACCCACGTTGAGCCTGACGATCCTCGATCCTATTATTCAGTGTCAAAAAGATTGTCTGAAGAAACACCTAATTCA
>CAYQPI010000119.1:0-5998 GCA_964419405.1 uncultured Flavobacteriaceae bacterium | reverse complement strand
CCGTGATACACCTTATTCAAATTCTCGATACTTCCACCATACACCTCTGCAATCGCCTGCTGCCCCAAACATATTCCTAAAATGCTCTTGCTGGCACCATAGGCCTTTATGATCGGTTTCAACAGGCCAGCCTCATCAGGGATCCCAGGGCCTGGAGACAATAATATTTTATCAAAATCTTCAACCTCCTCCAGGGTCAGCTTATCATTTCGTTTTACGATCACTTCACAACCCAGATCTTGCAAATAATGAACAAGATTGTAGGTGAATGAATCATAATTATCTATTACTAAAATCTTTTTCATTTCTTAAATGTTTTCGGCAAGTTCCAGAGCATTTTTCAAGGCTCCCAACTTATTATACACTTCTTGTAACTCGTTATCTGCAGAAGATTTTGAGACAATTCCTGCCCCCGCCTGATAATGCAATCGATGGTTCTTACTCAAAAAAGACCTGATAATGATGGCGTGATTAAAATTGCCTTCAAAATCCATAAAACCAATTGCCCCTCCATAAAATGAGCGGTTATTTTTTTCGTATTTCTCTATGAGTTGCATGGCTTTATGCTTAGGTGCTCCAGACAGGGTTCCGGCTGGAAAGGTATCTGCTACAACCTGAAAGGTGATGGCATCTTTGAATTTCTTCCCAATTACCTTAGAAACCAAATGAATCACATGTGAAAAAAATTGAATTTCTTTATACTTTTCTACCTTTACATCTTCTCCGTTTCTACTGAGGTCATTTCTGGCGAGATCCACAAGCATCACATGTTCTGCGTTTTCTTTTTCATCTTCTGCTAACTTTTTAGCAGCCAACAGATCTTTTTCATCATCACCGGTTCGCTTAAATGTCCCTGCTATGGGATGGATTTCTGCTTTCCCTTCGTTTACCACAAGTTGCGCCTCTGGTGAAGATCCAAAAATCTTAAAATTTCCATAGTCAAAATAGAACAAATAAGGGGATGGATTGATTGATCGTAAGGCCCTGTACACATTGAATTCATCTCCCTTGAATCCTTGAGAAAACCTTCTTGATAATACCAATTGAAAAACATCTCCCCTAAAACAATGTTTCTTGGCCAATTCTACATGCTCCTTAAATTCTTCGTCAGATAGATTCGAAGATTCATCATTGATATTCTGAAATGTATAGGAGGCAAAGTTTCTATTGCCGATCAATTGATGTATCTCTTCAATATTATTCGATTGATCATGAGAATGACAAAATATATAGGCCTCATTTTTAAAATGATTGATCGCTATGATATTTTGATACACCGCGTAATAAACATCAGGAATATCAAGGTCATCCTCTTTCTTCTCAATGTCAACATCTTCAAAATACTTTACCGCATCATAGCCTATATAACCAAAAAGGCCATTGTTGATAAATTTGAACTTTTGACTTTCAGTCGTGAACTTCTGACCAAAATTATGGATAATTTCCGGAATACTATTGGGATCCTCAGCTTGATAATCATCATATTTCCCATCAGGGAAAACTTCATTGACATGGCCATCCTTAACAGAAATACTCGCAATCGGATTACAACATACATAAGAGAAACTATTCTCGTTACCGTGATAGTCAGAACTCTCTAGCAAGATACTATTTGGATACTTATCTCTTATTTTAAGATAAATACTGACAGGGGTAATTGTATCGGCCAGGATTTTCTTATAAAAAGTGCTTAATTGATATTTCATTCATTTTGTTTTAAAAAAAAAGGCCTGTCGTGAAGACAAGCCTTTTAAATATTTTTACATACAGGTTACTACTTCACAAATTTTTTGTTTTGTAAAGACCACCACCATGTATGAATTGTATTATTTCTCATATTGAGCTGACAAATTTATAAACTTTTTTTAATTTTCAAAGAAAATCGATACTATTTGTAAAAAATAATGTAATTACCTGCACATCCATTAAATTATGGCACCAATTGCACTTCTTTCCATGAAGTACCATCATGAAAGTACAATTTATTATCTGTTCCTACATACATATCTCCAAGCCCTCCTGTTGGAGCAGTTGACTGAGGCTCTAAACGTAAGACTCCACTCACATGAACTTTTTGCTGAGGATCGTTGGTACCAACCCCTAAATTCCCTTCAACATATGACACATTCGTATTGTCAGAATACAGGGCATAGGATGTTCCTGTCACGTTATTATACGGCGTAGATAAATACAAGGCATAGGCATTGCCGCCCACTGTTCCTGAGCCTTGACCTCCAATGAACAAACCATAAGCGTCATTGCTGACTGCACCATTATTAGTAGCATACATAGAAGCCAAAGACGTAGTTCCCAAAGTGGCTCCGGATGCATTTTCAACACCTAAATCCATGGCTCTGGCCGTATTCATAGATCCACTATTATTATTCACGGTAGCCGCTAAACCCGAACCATATACAATGGTTCCATCATTATAGATTTCTGAGATTGCTCCAGAGGTATAATTCATAGAACCTTTATTATAAACCTGAGGATAGGTTCCTACTGCTGTAGTATACGAACCTCCAGGATTATTATTTTCAATGATGCCTTGACTCCCAATCCCATAGCCGATAGTTCCTGTGCCTTCATTCCTTGTTCTTCCTGCCATAGCATAACCAGTAAAAGCAGTTCCAGAACCTGTGTAAATCGCATTAAAAGCCGCTGAGGTATGCGAGCCATCTGTATCCTTTGTACTTTCAACATTTAGCTTAAGAGCGTCTCCAAAGGAATTGATTCCAATACCTACCTTTCCTTCATAATAGGCGATATCCGCACTTGCTCCGTCTATAAATTTACCAACTCCTGCCTTGGTCTCTCCCCAGGCTCCTCCAAAGTAAGTCCATTGTGAATCTGTGTCTGTATCAAAGACCATTAAACCTTCAGCCGGACTAGCTATGCCCTCGCGTTGAACAGTTGTCATTCTTGGCATTAAAAACCCTTTATCAGTTGCCGACACTTCTAAGGCTGCTGAGGCATCAGGGCTCGTTGTACCGATTCCTATTTGAGCCTGGACAGAACTGCCGAGAACCAATAAGAATATGAAAATTGAAAATATTTTTTTCATGATTAGTTGATTATTATTCTATTAATAGTTTTTTAACTCCCTGTTTTCCGTCATGTTCAAATTTGACAAAATACAATCCACTTTTTAAATTTGATTTTGGTATGGCACCTTCACCTGATGGCACTCTAAATTGATCATAAGCCTTTATCAATCTACCATTAATATCAAAAATAGACACTTTGAGGTCGATCATTTCTGAGGCAGACACAAAACGAATCTCACTTTCGTAAGATCTAACCGGGTTTGAAATCAAGCTTAGGCCGGATTCAACAAATAAGTCATCTACAGACAATACAGTCTGATGATCAATTCCAAAAGTAAATTCGCTATACCCATCCAAATTGACCGGAACATTTACATCACTGGTCACAGTACCGTTTAACAGATCTCCCGTTACAGTATAGGTATGGGATGCGCTTATCAAATCCCAAACTCCTGCATTTAAGCCTACAATTGCCACAGCACTGAGTGCTCCACCGTTATTATTGACCAAGTTTGTGATATCACTGTTTTCGTTCCAGGGCAAAGTTGCTACACCAGTTCCGCTTAGTTGCCAATATTCAACAGTACTTATGGCATCTACATCTGTCCCATTAGTCCCGTCAGAAGGTGCCTGATTCACATAAGTGGCAGTTGCATCTGTATCGTGATTCATGGATACAGGTGCATAAACACCATTATTTCCTGTTGGTAGCACGGTTGTACCTGCTCCATAGGCCTTTACCTGACCATCCACATACTCCTGATCGCTGCCCCATGTATTTCCTGCATCCACAGAAAAAATGCCAGCATCATCTACTTGAACAACAGAATTACTGGTTGTAAAAACAGCTCCACTCGAGACATAAAACTCTGTATTTGGGCCGACATATAATTCTTGAGCAAGCCCTTGCAAGCAAGCCAAGCCAAGAAACATCAGCAGAAGAAAAGTTCGATAAAAAAATAAAGAAGGTAATTTTGTCTTCATACACATAAGTTTCTATCAAAATTATAAAATAATAATTTAATAGCTATCCGGTTTCCCGTATTTATTATTTATTAGAATTAGTGTAATATATCTTGGCCACTATTTGAATTAAGACCAGCAATCCGGAGACAATATTGGCCAAAATTATAGATATACTGTACATTCTGATACCATAATACAACCAACATAACATCCCTACAAAAAGAACCAGGTACATAGAAAGTGATACTCCTTCTACAGCTTTGGTCTTTAAACTTTTATATACCTGAGGAGCAAAGCCTGAAGTAGTTAACACTGCTGCGATGATCCCAATATATTCGCTATTGAATTCCATTTTTTAAGGATTAATTTAGGCGATGAACCTTCGTTTTATAAATACCATACATCGCCATCTTTGGCGAAAACAAAAAATCGTGTTTATGTCAGGCCTTCAAGCTCAAACGCTTTGGCCAGACCTTCATAAACGATTTCGCCATTAACTATATTCAAACCCTTATGAAGACCTGGGTCTAATTCACAGGCTCTTTCATAACCATGATTGGCAACTTTCAATACATAAGGTAAGGTCACGTTTGTTAAGGCCTTTGTTGATGTATAAGGCACCGCCCCAGGCATATTGGCAACACAATAATGTACAACATCATTTATTATATAGACCGGATCTTCATGTGTAGTTGGCTTGGTGGTTTCAAAACAACCGCCCTGATCAACCGCCACATCTACTAAAACCGTACCTGGATGCATATCTGCCAACATTTCCTCCGTAATCAGTTTAGGTGCCTTACCGCCCGGAATCAGTACACCTCCAATAATTAGATCATGTGTTTTAATATGCTTTTTAATATTGTAAGTATTGCTAAATTCTGTAACAACATGATTTGGCATGACATCATTAACATATCTCAATCTGTCCATATCAATATCCATGATCGTTACCATTGCACCTAAGCCAGCCGCCATTTTTGCTGCCTGTACGCCAACCACACCTGCTCCTAAAACGAGTACCTTACCAGGTTGTACTCCAGGAACTCCTCCAAGTAGCACACCTTTGCCTTTCACCGGTTTCTCCAAATACCTGGCTCCTTGCTGAACTGCCATTCGACCTGCAACCTCTGACATAGGGGTCAATAAGGGTAATCTACCCTGTTTACACTCCACTGTTTCATAAGCCAGACAGATAGATTTACTTTCTAACATGGCACGCGTCAATTTTTCAGATGAGGCAAAATGAAAATATGTAAAGACGATTTGACCTTCTCGAATCAGATGATATTCTTCTTCTATTGGTTCCTTGACTTTTACGATCATCTCTGCTACTTCATATACTTCTTCTATCGTATCTAAAATAGTAGCTCCAACTCTTTGATATTCAGCATCTTCATATCCGCTCTGAATTCCGGCACTTGATTGCACAAAAATTTGATGACCGTTCTCTTTTAATTCATAGACTCCTGCTGGTGTTAAACCAACCCTGCTCTCATTATTTTTAATTTCTTTGGGTAGACCTATTTTCATCTTTTTTCCGCTAAAATTAATGAATATAAAAGCTCCTAATTTTATTTTTATTTTAAACTTATTAAAAAATGTCAACCAACAATATTGACAATTTTACCTGGAACCACAATTACCTTCTTTGGAACCCGTCCATCCAATTGCTTCATAGTTCTTTCGTCTTCCAACACGGCTTTTTCAATGGCCGCTTTATCTAAATCTAAGGATAAGTCTTTGGTGAATCTCATTTTACCATTAAATGAAATTGGATAAGTCTTGGTGCTTTCTATCAAAAAAGTTGGATTAAATACAGGGAATTCAACTTTTGAAATTGACCCTTTATGTCCTAATTTTTCCCATAATTCTTCAGCGATATGAGGTGCATATGGTGAAATCAACACGATCAATGGTTCTAAAATACTTCGTTTGTTGCATTTTAAAGCAGTCAATTCATTCACAGCGATCATAAATGAACT
>CAYQPI010000118.1:0-8331 GCA_964419405.1 uncultured Flavobacteriaceae bacterium | reverse complement strand
TAAGTGTTTTTTTCATAGCAAAAGTTTAAAAGATTAAACTCTTATATAAGAACGTTTTTCTTCTTCGATTCGTATAAAAATTCACGGATATTTTGACTTTTTTTTCGGCGTTTTTTACAACGTCTGGCATGACAGTTTTTAACTGCCATTTATTTCAATGAATAGTCAGATGAGGCGATCGGTTTTTTGTCATAATAAAAGAAAAATTTGATCATTGTATTGTAAGGATTTCTGAATCTTTTCGACTAAGGCTTTGTAAATAAGCGAATTGATGCGGTTTAGGGGAAGAAAAAAAGGATTGATTTTATAAATTAATTACCATGTGAGTAGGTGACATCAGTTTAAATTGGCACGAATATTGATTTGCTATTGTATAGAAAGCAAATGATTTAAAGAAAAGAGATTTAGAATAAAAAACTTTAACATTTGATTGTGACAAATTAGGAAAAAGAAGCGTTTATTTTGTAAAAGCTAAATGAAAAGGATAAGAGTCGTCATGCTGGTCTTTTGAGACGACTTAAAAAAGGTCACTAAATTTTTGATAAATAAAGACTGCAACAAAAAGAAAAGTAACGCGTTTAAGTACTATTAGAGCAGAAAACGCAATAAAAATATGTAAGATAAGGTTTGGTTAGTTGATTTTGGTTGATTTATTTCAACCAAATGTCGCCCCGAGGGATCGGGGCGATTTTTTTTATCTGTCAGCTTCCTTAAAGATCAAATTTAATTCCCTGTGCCAAAGGAAGTTCTGTTGTATAGTTGATGGTATTTGTTTGACGTCTCATATATACTTTCCAGGCATCTGAACCTGATTCTCGTCCACCTCCGGTTTCTTTTTCTCCACCAAAAGCACCACCTATTTCAGCTCCTGAGGTTCCTATATTTACATTGGCAATTCCACAGTCTGAACCTGCGACAGACAAAAAGGCTTCGGCCTCTCTTAAGTTGTTGGTCATAATAGCGGATGAAAGACCTTGTACCACGCCATTTTGAAGTTCGATGGCATTATTGAGTTCGCCAGAATATTTTAGCAGATATAATATTGGTGCAAACGTTTCGTGTTGAACAATTGAGAAATTGTTCTCAGCTTCTGCGATGGCTGGTCTTACATAACAACCACTTTCATAACCATCTCCTTCTAAAACACCCCCTTCTAGCAAAAGTCTGCCGCCTTCAGCCACGACTTCGTTCAGCGCTTTTTTATACATCTCAACAGCATCTGTATCGATAAGCGGACCTACATGATTGTTTTCATCTAAAGGATTTCCAATACGCAGTTGACCATAAGCTTCGACGAGAGCATTTTTAACTGTATCATAGATGCTTTCATGGATTATCAATCTTCTGGTGGAGGTACACCTTTGGCCCGCTGTTCCAACGGCTCCGAATACAGCCCCGATGATCGTCATTTTTATATCGGCATCCGGGCTTACGATGATCGCATTATTTCCACCTAGCTCCAAGAGCGATTTACCCAGGCGTGCGGCTACTTTTTGAGCTACATTTTTACCCATTCTAATAGAGCCGGTGGCTGAAACCAATGGGACCCTGTTGTCGGTAGTCAGCATTTCACCAACCTGGTAATCGCCATTGATAAGGCAAGATATTCCTTCTGGTAATCCGTTAGACTTAAAAACCGACGCTGCAATATTCTGACAGGCAATACCACATAGAGGTGTTTTCTCACTGGGTTTCCATACACAAACATCTCCACAGATCCAGGCGAGAGCAGTGTTCCATGCCCACACAGCAACCGGAAAATTAAAGGCAGAAATGATGCCAACGATTCCTAATGAATGATATTGTTCATACATCCTGTGTCCGGGACGTTCACTGTGCATTGTCAGTCCGTGAAGCTGTCGGGACAAGCCAACTGCGAAATCACAGATGTCTATCATTTCCTGAACTTCTCCCAATCCTTCCTGTAAACTTTTTCCCATTTCATAAGAAACAAGCTTGCCGAGAGGTTCTTTTAACTCCCTTAGTTTCTCTCCAAATTGTCTTACAACTTCTCCTCGTTGAGGTGCTGGCATTTGTCTCCACTCTGTAAAAGCTTTTCCAGCTGTAGAAATCACTTTTTCATAGTCCTCTGCAGTACTGGTTTTAACTTTTGCAATTAATTTTCCGTCAACTGGCGAAAATGAAGCTATTTCACTGCCGTTTGAAAAAAAGTCTGATCCAGTTGAACTTCCGTCATTGATTTCTTTTACGCCCAATTGAGCCAAGGCTTCCTGGATGCCATAATCAGTTGCTACTAATCCCATAGTTATATTTTTAATTTTAATAGTCTATTGTTTCTTCTATAAATGTAAAATTAACAGAATTTGACGTAAGAATTGGCTATTATTTAAAAATAGTTAGAATCGAGCTTGAAAAAATAAGAAATTGTGAAAATCAGGCAGTCTGAAGCCGGAGGGATCGGGTTCCAAAATTGTTAGAATTTGTAATTTAAGCCTGAATAAAGCCCGAAATAATAAGGTCTGAAATTACCAGAATTTCCTGAATAGGTATTGAATTGGTATTTGAACATAGGAGCCACATTTAAATACCAGCTTTTGCTGATTTTATAATCAAGATCAACTCCCAGGTTCCCGCTGAAATTTAGGTCATTCAAGTTGTTTGCATCCCCAAGGTCGGTGATGTCGTTTTGAGTGATCATTGACACTGAATTATTAGCAAGAATCAAGGTGCTAAAGCCTCCAACAAGATTCAAGCCCACCTTTTTATCGTAGAGATTATACTTCATTTCAATCGGTAGTTCAAAATACTCGATTGACTGGTTGAGATCTCCATTAACGCTTGATTTGTTTAATTCATTCTGATTTGCGCTATTTGAGAGATTCCCGGCAGGGGTTAAAATTACACCTGCTTTATCGGTATTGATATTGTTAAATGAATTTTTAGATGAAGAGATCAGGGCATTCACGTTTTTGGTATTGTATGCCAGTTCAACTTTATTTACACCAGATTGGATGAAGAACTTACTAGATACCTGATAATTCACTTTTACACCTATGGACAGCGCATTGTCTGAGCTTCTGGCATTATCCGAAAGCTCTTCGTTGATGGGTGAACCATTTTGAAGAGAATTATAAAAAACCGGAGCTACTGTTGGTCCTACAGACCATTTTTTATCAATGGTATTGGCCACCTCTATTTTAGTTGGAATTTCTTCCATCCTCGACGCAATTGACTGGGTATCGTCCTGTATGTCATCAAGCAAAACATCCTTATCAACAACATATTTATCCTCAATAGTAGAATACATTGTTGCTATTTCATTATTCGTGACAATCACTTTATTATTAGGTTGCTTAATGAAAATCGTTTTGCCAGATTTCCTATCGATTTTGACCTTGTCCTTATTTTCTGCCAACTCAACCTTAGGTTGAACAAAAACGGGTGTTAAAGGTGTTTCTGACGGTTGTGTATTGCTTTTTGTTTCAGTTACTGTCGCAGGGCTGATAGATTCAGGACTTGCATCGCTGTTAAAATAAAATAATCCAGCAGTAAACACAGCAGCGATCATTGCGGCAATTCCACCGATCTTTTTCCAAATAGCCACAGGTTTTTTAGAAGATGTACCATGCAGTGAACCTTCAATTTTATTCCAAACTCTCTTATTTGGATAAATCTCCAAATCTTTTAAGTTTTCTTGAAAAACCCTATCTATGTTTTTTCTTTCTAACATTATTAGTTAAGATTGTTAAAACAATCCTGCATTTTTCTGTTCCTGACTCGATTCAACTTTTTCTTTTAAAATCAACCTGGCTCGAGACAGGTTTGATTTTGAGGTGCCTTCTGCTATTTGAAGCATTTGGGCAATTTCTTTATGTGAAAAACCATCCAAAACATAGAGGTTAAAAACCATTCTATATCTTTCAGGTAATTCCTGAATAATTTTTAACAAATAATCTAGTGAAAGATCACTTTCATTGATTTCTACTTCTACCTCTTCAGGATAATTCTCTTCAACCAAATTCAATACGTTCTTTTGACGATATGTTTGCAAAGCCGTATTAATAACAATTCTCTTCATCCAACCTTCGAATGAACCCTTGAATCGAAATTGGTCAATCTTATTAAAAATAGTGATAAAAGCTTCCTGTAAATTGTCTTCTGCTTCTTGCTGAGTCTTTGAATATTTTAAGCATATAGCAAAGAGTTTACCAGCAAAGAGATGGTAAATCTCAGATTGGGAGATAACATCTCCACTTTTACATTTTAGTATGAGTTTCTTTAAACTCATTGGCTTTTTCTACACTTATATTTGTTACCGGTACCTCAATTTCTAAATAAATCGGGTCACCATTATCATCATCTCCTTGCCAGAATCTAAAAATATAGGGGCTTTGCTGCACAGCATGTACTTGAAAGCTAAGCTCCTGTTCGAGGTCTAAGGTTTCACAATCGTTACTTTCTATGACCAGTGACACGACAGCTATGTTTCTGGCGTCATAATCATATTCATAAAGAATATCACTATTAACATAACAATCATTCGGCACCATATATTTCACTGTCAGCTCATATATTTCTCCGTAAATAAATTCGTCTGGCACCACAGCATCCTCTGTAGGAAGTAATTCATAATGGTACTCATAACTATCATCATCAGAGCAAGACACCGTCAATATAACGGCAAAAATTACGAAAAATATCTTTTTAAAGGACATATTTTAACAGATAAATGAAGATACTGGTACTTTTAAAGATGCCCAATTGATATTTGGTTGCGTAAAAAAGGGCTATTTTTGTCGAAAAAGTGAGTCCTAAATAATGAGTTTATTCAAAAGATCGGATTTTGAATCGTTTGAAAGGCATGCCCTGAAAATTTTCAAACACCAGGCCTTAAACAATGCGGTTTATGGTCGTTTTATTTCTCTTTTAGGAATTGATATAGCAAAGGTCGATCAACTAGATAAGATTCCATTTCTTCCAATAGAGTTTTTTAAGACTTTCGATATTGTTAGTTCAAAGGATACGATTCAAAAGGTATTTACAAGTAGTGGCACTACTGGAACGTCAACAAGCAGGCATTTGATAACTGATCTAAGCCTGTATGAAATGAGTTATCGTGAAGGGTTTTCGCATTTTTATGGAGCTATTCAAGACTATGTCATTCTTGCACTGTTACCAGGATATCTTGAACGTCAAGGTTCCTCATTAATTTACATGGTTGATGATTTGATCGCAAAAAGCCATTCAGATCACAGTGGTTTTTATTTAGATGAATTGGAGGCCTTAAGTGAGCTTTTGATCACTTTGGATAAAGGGGGAGAAAAGATCTTGTTGATTGGAGTAACTTATGCCTTAATTGATCTTATAGAGGCACGAAGATTTCAGTTAAAGAATACTATTGTTATGGAAACCGGAGGAATGAAAGGAAGGCGAAAGGAGATGGTAAGGAAAGAATTGCACCAGAAATTAGCCTCGGGTTTTGGATTGCAAAAGATTCATTCAGAATATGGAATGACTGAATTGTTGTCACAGGCCTATTCAAAAGGGGATGGTGTTTTTGAATGCCCACCATGGATGAAAATCTTGATACGAGATACAGAGGATCCCTTTCAAACGCTGGAAACTGGTAAAACAGGAGGAATAAACGTTATCGATTTTGCAAACTATAATTCCTGTTCGTTCATTGCAACCCAGGATCTTGGGAAAAAAGTTGGAAAAGATCAATTCGAGATTTTAGGAAGATTTGATCATTCAGATATTAGGGGATGTAATTTAATGGTAGTTTAATATTTCTTTTCTATCCAGGTCAGTAGGCGCAAACTTATTTTATAAAAGCTGAATCCGATCAAGAGGCCTATGATTGCACCAGTGAATACATCAAGCGGGAAATGTACTCCAATATACATTCTGCTGTAGGAGAACATTAATGGCCATATAAAGAAAAATACGGCATATTTAAAATGCTTTCTAAGGGTTAAATACATAAATAAAGTGACTGCAGTGGAGGTCGTGGCATGACCTGAAACGAAACTAAAGCTTGAATTATTCTTCAAGATCCGAATCGTCTCATTGATAGAAGGATCTCTGTTTGGTCTTAAACGTTCAAAGTAGTTCTTCATGAAAACAGTAAACTGATCTGAAAAAGTGACAAGAATTGCTGTCAAGAGAATCAATCCCAGTCCTTTTTTCCAACCTAAATGTTTAAAAATAAGATAAAAAAACAATAAATAAAGAGGAATCCAGCTCAGCTGATTTGTGACGAGCATCCAAAAAGCATCCCAGTTTTCAGTTCCCAAGCCATTGATATAGACCAAGAGGTCCTTATCATATTGAATAATTTTATCTAAAAAAGTCAAGCTATAAATTTCTTTTGATTGGCCCGGTCATGTCATCAATATTATCCTTTACTTTGGATTTGATGTTCTTAATATCCTTTTCGATATCACTTGTAATACTGGTGTCAATTCCTTGTTTTTTAGCGCTCTCAGTAATTTCTTTTTTTACTTCATTCGTAGCACTTTTCAATTGTTGCATGCCTTTTCCTAATCCTCTGGCAAGTTCAGGTAATTTATCAGCTCCAAAAAGCATGACCACAATTACGAGGATTATAAAAATTTCAGCACCGCTAATAAATAAAAACATATTCTTTCAATTACATCACAAAGATAATATAAATACTCATTTGACAACCTTTAGAATTCAATGACCTCTAGTTTTATTATTCTTTATACCTCCAGCTTGTGAGGTCTGCACCCTTTGGGGCAGATGCTGCGATTCGTTTCATGATTTTGGGCACATACATAGAGTTATACCGCAAACGTGAAATATGGTTTGGGTTTTCTTGATCTCCATTCCAGCAGTGTTCAGCTCGGTCACCATAGTCCACTTCACCATCGTAATAGGGGCTTGTAGTACTTTCAAGAAAAGCCTCCATAGAGTAGACTGCGTTATTGAGGTAATAGTTATCCATATCACCACAATAGATATGAATTTTTCCTTTTAATTTTTCGCCTAGTTTGTCCCAGTCTCGCTCTAAAATGTGTTTAAGATCATAATTTTCTTTCCAATAGGCAGCCACTTCAGGATTAATGTCACCAGTGTATTTGTCCCAAATTCGTTGAGGATATCCATCCGTATCTTGTGGAGAATAGGTCGCTTCCCAAATGTCAAACTGTTGCCCTGAACGTGAATTGTCTCCCAAGGCCAGTTCAAGGTGATTGTCTTGCCTCATGGTAGCACTTATTTGACCCAGATAATCGCGGCGAGACGGAACTTCCAAGGTTTTAAAGTCTGTAGCGTAATAATAGGCGTTTTGATCCTGATAAATATTTGTTAAACAATAACTGCTAAAGTCAATTGGGTCAGGACAAGCAGCAAAACAGCCATTGTATTGATCGGGATATTTTACCTGAACAGCCAGGGCCTCCCAGCCACCCGTTGACCCTCCATATAAAAACCTTGACCAGCCTTCTCCAATTCCTTGAAACTCCTTTTCTATATACGGAATCAATTCATAGGTAATCGCATCTCCATAAGGACCCTGACTGGCCGAATTAACAGCATAAGAATCGTCATAATAGGGGGTCGGGTGTTGAATTTCTATAATGATAAACCTGGGAAAATCAGGTTCATTCCAACGTTTGTAAAAATCGTAGGCTTCTTGTTGCTGGATAATATTATACCCTTCAACATCGAAGCGTTCGGAATAATCGGGTTCCAGATCTTTATCTGGAGGAGTCGTTCTGAATCCTCCAAAATCGGAAGGAAAATGACCATGAAATATCATTAAGGGAAATCTGGCTTCTGGATGTTTGTCAAAATTCTTAGGTAATAAAACATGTGCCCCCAGATACATATCTCTGCCCCAGAAAGCGCTTAATTTTTCAGATTTGAATTTGATGTGTTTGATCCATTCAGTATCCTCTGGTTCTTCAATTTCAGGGATGACCTGATCCAGAACAAGAGTCATATTTTCGACACCTTTTTTGCTTACTTGTACTTTCATGGGAGTGCTGTAGAGGTTACCGGGGGAGCGATTCCATTGTTGACCTTCTCCATTATCCATAGGAAGTTTTACGGTATGACCGGTAGATAACTCGAAAGTTTCATACACGTGAAAAACAGCTTGAACATAGTATTCTCCTTCAGATAACTGTTCTATATTTTCAACAGGAAATCCGAATGATTGCCTGTCAAAGGTTATTTCTCGTCCAGGCTGATAATTTTCACTATTCATTCCAAAAACAACCTGTGCCTTTAGCCCTCCGTTTATTTGAAATCTGGGTTCAGTTTCATTGTTGTTGGCAAAAATGAGAAGTAACCTACCATCAGAAGGGATATGTGCTTCATTAGTTTCAATATGAATGCTAA
>CAYQPI010000117.1:0-34040 GCA_964419405.1 uncultured Flavobacteriaceae bacterium | reverse complement strand
TGTCCTCAATTATTAAGGACAGTTCGTCTTTTATGATTTGAATAAAGCTCCTCATGATTGAATTTTTTTAAGTCGAAACATCAAACCGGCTACGCTGACGATATAAGCGAATAAAATGAATAGTAACATGGCAATTAGCTGTGGAATAAGAAAGCTAAAAGAATTCCCCATTTCAAGTCCCTTGATATAAGTCTTTAAAAAATGCGTGTAGGGAATCAAATTTGCATACCAGCTATTAAAGGATGGCATGGCAATGATCGGAAAGGTAAATCCGCTAAATACGAATGCAGGAGAATTATAAACAAAAGCAACATCCATGGCGATCGCCTGATCTTTAAACAGGATCGAGATCATTAATCCTAAGGAAGCATTTGTGATTACAAAGATGAGTATAATCCAAAGGAAGGGTAGTGTATTTTTTGCAACAGGAATCCCTAAAACCGGATGTATTATCGAAAATATCAGCATGGCGATCATCATCCCTATAACGGTATATGCAAGTAGTTTACCGAGGAGTATTTTTAGAATGTTATCATCAGCTAAATCCAATAGTTCATGAAAGCTATCACTTTTAAATTCAGAATTAATTGATCTTGTGGCAAGGAAAAAAACGATCATTTGCAACAGTACTGTAGTAAGTCCAGGTACCAAATAATACAAATAGTTATAATGAGGATTAAACAGGGCACGGGTCTTTGTGCTGATGGGCATCACCATTTTAATGGCTTTTTCATAAGGGATCCCCTTTAATGTCAGGGAAGTCAAGGTTATCTTGGCAGACAAGGTGTTGATAAAGGTCGCCGCCTCTTTGTATAAAAGATTGCCATAAATGATATTGGACGAATTGGTATAGACGATTAGTTTTTCCTGTTTCCCCAACATGATATTCTTAGAAAAGTTTTCAGGAATATAATAGAGGCCTTTAATTTCTGGATGGGTCAAAAAGATATTGTCAAGCTTATCTTCAGAGGAAAAATAGGCTACTATTTCTATTTTGGGAGAAGCTTGGATATTATCAATTACTTCTTGACTAAAAGGCGTTTTATCGTTGTCAAGAACTGCGACTTCGACTGTTGATACGGCACCTTCATGATAAATTGAGCCCAGGTATAGAAAAATGACCAGAGGTATAAAAATGATCAATACCCAGGCAGATGACCTGGCTTTCAGTCTTAGGAATTCTCTAACAAATATGTTTTTTATGGCTCTCAAAGGCTAATATTGATGCTCATTCCAGGTCGTAAATCTTTGTTTTGTTCTGTAGGGTGGAGGTGAATTTCAAAGGTTTTCATATCCATTCGTCCCTTGTCAGCAGTAGGAATCCAATCTGCAAAATCAGCCATTGGGGCTATGTAGGTTACTTCAAAGCTTCTTGTCTCATTATCGAATGCAGGAAGATTTCCTTCAATCGTGCTTCCCAAAGTGAAATTAGAAAGCTGATCTTCTCTAATGTGAAGTACAGCGTGTATGTCTTCTAATTTTTGAATGGTGAATATGGGATAGCCTGCAGGCATGATTTCACTTTCCTGTGCCATTTTGGCTGATATTTCTCCAGAAACCGGAGCGTAAATTTTTAATTCCTTATAATAGGCTCTGGCTTCGTTTACTTTCCCTTCGACCGCATCCATCTGGCCTTTTGCTGCTTGTTTATCTTCTTCTCTTGCACCTTTTTGAGCCATTAAATAGAGGGATTCTGCAGCTTTCATCTGTTCTTCTGCCGCATTTCTCTTAAATGTCATTTCATCCATTTGCTGGGCCGATATAAGACTGTCTTTGTACATGTTTAACAGGCGATTGTATGATTTGTCTGCAAAAACAAATTGGTCTTTGGCCATTTCATACTTGTTCTTAATGGCAATAATTTCTTCTTCGCGGGCCCCCTTATTTGCTTTCTCATTTACAGAGGCTGCAGCTGAATATACGCCTTCGGCCTGTTGAATTTTTGCATCTAAAATTTCACTGTCGATAGACGCCAGTAATTGACCTTTTTCCACAGTTTCACCCAAGTTTACAAATACACTATCAATTCTTCCGGGAACTTCTGATGCAACTCTGATCTGAGTTGTTTCAAAGAGACCTACATAAACTCTTTTATCAGAGGCGTCTGGTTTTAAAAGCATCAAAATGATAATGCCACCAAGGATGATCAAAACGGGTACTATTAAAACGATTATTTGAGATTTGTTTTTCATATCAAATTAATTATTCAGATTATTCAAGTTTAAACTTCCGGAAGCAATAAGCAGCTCTAATGCAGCTTGTCTTTGTAAGGCTATCGTTTTGTAATATTCCAGAACGGCTTCCTGGTAATCCGTTTCTGCCTCGAGCCTTTCCGAAATATTGATCAGCCCTTCACGATAACTGGCAATAGCTAATGTCAGCGCATTAAAGGCGACTGTCTGTTCTTTGTTTTTAAGCAGGACTTGCTCATTTTTTACGTCAAATTCAATGGCCACCTTTTTTTCAAACAAGGCCAATTTTTCTTCAGCATCGTTCTTTTTGTTTTCGGCCATGTCTTTTTCAATACTGGTTTTTTGGACGGCATTGTCGTTTTTTAACCCGGTAAAAATGTCCCATTGAAAGCCCACACCAACCAAATAAGCCGGCCAGCCTTGAAAATAATTTAAATCAAGGTTTATTGGCTGTTCTGAAATAGGAGTTTCATAGGGTGTGGCAACACTGGTATCAAATAGATTGAAGTAACTCAAGGTTGCGAAGGCCTCAACTTTAGGTAAAAAATTATTCCTGTTCATTTTTAATTTGTACTCATAGGCTTCGATTGACGCTCTTAAGGCTTGCAGTTCTGGTCTGTTTTGATAGGTTTGATCACCTTGTTTAAATGCCCATGGTTTGAGTTCAAATTTCATTTTTTCTATGGTACCGATTTCCTTACCAGTCAGCATGGATAATTTAAGGTGTAGCAATCTGAGATTTCCTGACAGTTCCATTTTTTTCGATGCGAGGTTCAATTCTGCTGCTGAAATCTTTTCACGCTCAAAGGGAGTGGCCAATCCATTTTCTATGGCAACTTTCACTTTTAATTTCTCCTTTGCCAATCTTTTTTCACTTTCAACGATGACAATCTTAGATTTCTCCAGAAGTTCTATTTTGTCAAAGGTGTCTATGACATCTTTTATGATGATGGCTTTTTCACTATCCAGCATATAATTCTTGGCCTTAATTTTCTCCTTACTGGCTTTTGAACCATAGTTTACTTGCAGCCCAGAAAACAGTAAGGCCTTGGCAGTTAAATTTGTATAAAAAAACTGACCCTTGGCATCAAATTCAGATTCTCCATCAAATAGTTCAATGCCAGAAATAGGGAGTTGAAACGTTGGAATATCGACGTTTAAATTAGCAGAACCATAGGCGTAACCACCATTCATACTTAAGGTTGGAATAAAATTCTGCCTGATTTCTTTGCTTTCTATACTGTCGATCATTAGGTCATTGGATGCATTTTTCAGAGAATAACTTTTTTGCAAACTGAGCTCGATCAACTCTAAGGATTCATTTGATACATTCCCCTGACCAGATGCTGAAATCCAAAAAAGAACAAATAATATAAGTAGTGATTTTTTCATAAGATAATGAATGTGCTAAAATGTAATAAAAGGACTATTACTAAATAAAAAGAGCTCCTTATTGTTCAATGGCTAAAATCCATGAAGCTTCTCCGGCCTTTAACGTGTATTGATGCGTTTTGATTCCACCTGTAGGACAGCAATTAGGATCACCTTCTTTATAAACAGGATATCTTCTGTACAACTTGGAATCATCAAAATAGATTGAATCGTGTCCCATATAACCGTAAAAAAGTCCCTCAGGTTGTACATCGTTTTCCTTTATCTCGGGAACATAAATAGGCGTCAAACTCAAGTCATTATTTGATGCAAAACCAAATATAGTACCATAGGATCCTGATCCTGAAGAGGAGGTGATCAAATAAAGTTCATCGTATCCATTGTTGTCAAGATCTATCAACTTAAGGTTTTGAAGTGGGTCAGCATCTGAAATAACAAGGCTGTCGTTCATGTTTTTAAAATCCTTGCTATAGACATTTAAATCAAGAAGCCCATTGCTCTTTTCTTTGATGATCAGCTTAATGTTCTTTCCAGTTGAGGTTTGCAGAGATTTGCTTTTCACAGACCTCATTTCTTCACGAAATTCATGTATTGGGATATCCGTTGATTGAATATTTTGATCTTGAATAGATTCTTTGTTTTTACACGAAAGAACATGCAGAACTATGATGATTAGGGGGATTATATTTTTCATCAGTTGTTGATTTTACTTTTTTTGAAATATTGATACAAGGAAATAGATATAAAAAGAATTAAAAATGGGTAAATTAAGAGTAGATCAATTCTAATAATTGGGTCTGAATATGGTAGGTTCTGGGACCAGAACCAAACCGCAATTTCCCAAAACAGATAAGCTACTAGCAAGGCAATTGTTATTCTTTGAATGCTAGTGGTCTTTTTCATAATTAAGGGAACAAAATAAGTTGTAAAATACGAAAAAATAATGTCAGGTAAAATAATTTCTGTATTGTTCAACTCGGAAATCAAATGTGGTGAATTTCGGATTCTTCTTTTTGCTCAATTTATAAAGAGGGTCTCCCCCTATGGATCTGTTAGCTGCGCTGGAGGGTGAAATTAATGACACAGTATGTATGGTACGGTTGTCAAACGTGAAATAATGCCGTCTTGGACGATGAGTATCTTTTACCTTAAAATCTAAATTAAAGGGCTTTAAATGCTTCCTGAATAGAAACTCAGGTCCATTTTTACTATTTCCGCCCATAAATAGTATTGTTGCTATTTTTTTGTTTTCTTTCAGGTAGGTCAGAATATTTCGAAGTTCAATGTGATGCATTCCCAGATCCGAGGCATCCATTTTTTGCCTCCTGCAGCGCTCTATGATGTCGCATATTCCTATCGCTTCTTTTCGCAAAAATAATTTTCTTTGTAAGATCGCTTCCTCAGTGGGTTCATAAGACAGGTCAAGATCGAAGATTTTGTCTAGAATAGGCCAGAGTAGTCCAAATTTGCTCCCATAACAAAAATCAACATCGGTACTCAATAAGTCTCCGGTAGTGAATCTGGGTGGAGGAATGGTGCCAATGATCAGGCGTGTTGCATTCTCAGGAATAAATGGAGGATAAGGGTGTTGATGAATAAACATTAAATTATAAAAATAAATAAATCAAGGTGTTGGCTTATTCCCCTTTGTAGAATAGCACGGTATTGATGGTCTTAAAGATGATTCGGATATCGAGCGTAATTGATCTGTTTTTTATATAATACAAGTCATATTCCAGTTTTTTTAAGGAATCCTCAATGCTAGATCCATACTCATATTTAACCTGTGCCCAGCCCGTTATTCCAGGTTTTATAAGATGCCTGGAATCGTATAAAGGTATGCTTTTTACCAATTCACTTATGAAAACTTTCTGTTCTGGTCTAGGACCGATCAGGCTCATTTCCCCTTTTATGATAGACCAAAACTGAGGTAACTCATCAATCCTTAATTTTCGTAAAATCTTGCCAAACTGTGTGACCCGTCTATCTCCTTTACTGGTCATTTGAGCACCATCCTTTTCGGCCTCAACAATCATCGATCTGAACTTAATAATTTCGATTTCTTTTCCACCTTTGCCGACTCTACTTTGCCTGTAAAATAGAGGGCCCTTGTTAAAAAATAAATTCATGAATAAGATTAGAGGACTGATGATCAGCATGGTACATAGTCCAAAAACAGCAGATATGATGTCTATCATTTTATGCCATAACAGGTAAAGGTAATTGCTGTTGTATTTTGATATCGGGAGAATCGTATATAGTTGATTTCCCGCGAACTGCACAGGTATTGCCTCCTTCACATCTTCATACAAATTAAAGTAAGTTTCCACCTGAATCCCATTACCATTGGCTTTAACCAAAGAGGTGTTAAGGGTGTTCGATATGGTTCCTTGATCTTTGTCCATGATTATGATGGTGTCAATCAGTTTTTTGACCGCCATTTTGTCTATCGCCCTGGATAAGCTGCTTATTTGCTTTTGATCTGATGAAACTTTATAGTTTCTAACAACGGAGAGGCCGTATTCATAATCTTTACCGACAAGGGCCTGAATAACCTTATGAATTGGAGTTTTGTCATCATGTGCAGTAGTTAGAATGATACATCTTTTTGCAAAAACATTATAATGAATTACCGAAGCATAGATCACTCGCCAGGAGATGAGCAGGGAGGTAAATCCAAAAATAAAAAAGAAGAGGTTTGTATTGCTGATGATGATATCAAAGCCAATAGCTGCTGTCAAAAAATAGCTGAATGTAAATAACATTCCTATAAAAAAAGAGAGAGGAAGTACCTTTCTCGTTTTATTTACATAATCAAGGTCATAAAAATTGAAAACAATGGTAAGTATCCAAAAGAATCCAATTCCCATAATCAGACTTAAAGTATGAGTTTGAATAAAAGTAATCATATCAAAACTCGAAGAAGCCGATTTGTGGAAAAATAGCAGAGAAGCAACGACCAAGCCGATATCAAAAACAGCAAGTAGCATTTTTTTATACCAAAGGCCGAGCTGAGGAAGTGAAATGCCTCTTCTTGATTTACCCTGAATTTCATTAACAGAATTCAATACTGCTGATTTTGACACAAAGATACTCTTTTCAGGTAGCTTTGGTGTACATTATCTTATATTGAAAATAGTAAAAAATAAAAAGCGTCATTCTTGAAACAGATAGAATTGTTGAAAACCCTAATTGATTGTGATAGAATAAATAATTTTCTCTGATGAGTTTTAACTTGTTTTTGCTTAAGGACGTGTTGCCATGTCTGTAATAGGCCAAAGGTTCCGATAATGACATGGCCCAGGGTGTTTTGGAGAGCAATTTGAGCCATAAACCCCAGTCTTGTCTTTTTTTATGTTCTGTCATATATACTTTGCCCAAGGATTCAGTATCATAGATCGCTGTCAGGCATCCGATATAATTGTTTTTAAGCATTTTTTTATGGTTAACCCTAGGCAAAGCTTCTATATATGTTCCATCACTTGCGCCCTGATCGTTCATGAGATAAAAAGAACTATAACAAAAGGAGATTTTATTCCTTCCCATAAAATCCAACTGTTTTTCTAATTTGTCTGATGCCCACATATCATCAGCATCTAAAAAAGCGATATACCTCCCGCTGGCGATCTCAATACCTCTGTTTCTTGCAAGCCCCGCACCGCCATTCTTTTTTAGACGAATCAATTGAATTCTTGAATCTGCATAATTTTTTACAATTTCTACAGACCTGTCTTGGGAATGATCATCTATGATGATCAACTCCAAGTCCTTATAAGTTTGATTCAAAGCAGAATCAATGGCATCGGCAATATAGTTTTCTGAGTTGAATACAGGCGTGATAATCGATACTTTTTGATTAGACATGCTATAGTTTCTTATAGGTTGAAATACCTTGTAACATTATGGTCATAAATTTTTTGAATGATAATGAAGATAGTTTGAATTTTTTAAATGCAAATAGGATCGATACAGGATATGCTATAGGACCAAAAATTCTATAGAGCATGGCCCCTTTTGCTGTTATCAAAGTATGATTGTGTTCAAAATTATATCCAGAGGATTCTAATGGATGTTGTACAATGGGTATGGGAAGGTATTTGATCTTTAAATTTTTCTTCAAAGCATCAGATAAAAAGATGGCCTCCTCTCCTGTTGGGAATATTGCTCCAAGACCAAATCTTTCATCAAACTTTATATGGTTATTGAGGATTGAACTTGATCTGAATGCTATTTCAACTGAAGACACTTTCATTATATCTCTATGATTCATCCAAAATGGAGCATTTTTATATTTTTTTAAAGGTTTTCCGTCTAAATCTTCTATTTGAAAGACAATGATATCTGCCCCTGGGTTCTCTTTGAACGCAGTAATGATGCGGTTGTGAAAACCCTGTTTAAAAAGTATATCCTGATCTGTAATCAGGCAAATTTCTTCTGTGATATTGTTTAAATTTCGATTTCTGCTTTTACTAAGTCCCGTCTCAGTATAGTTAAAAATATCGATGCCATGATAGCTATTTTGCGAATTGTTTTTTGCCTTCGATGACTGGTTTATGATGGTGCATTTGACCTCGTGTTCTATGAGTTGATCAATACCTCTGGGACATCCTGTTTCTTCCATTAAACGGGTGGTTGCCATTAAAACTTGTAACATCATTTTCGGTCTGTCATTTTAAAAAGAACTTTATGCATCACATAGGTGAATACTGGTAAAAGTAAGACAATAGCATTCATTCTATGTCGATAGGCTCCAGTTATGTGTGTTTCGAAAAGTGCTGGTATCATTAACAAAATAAAACAAAAATAAAGAATAATCTTTATGGGTTTTACGCTGGTATAGAATAAGGTCGGAACGATACTCAGAAAGATAAAACATGCATCCATCAATGGGATGGTTTTTTGCAAGGCTATCGCTGTAGGTATAATTATCGGAAAAGGGGAAAACAGGTATTGTATGAATAGTAGAAAAGAACTTTTTATCGAAGCCCAATTGCCAGACCAGTTTAAGTCTGTTCCATAGGCTTCTGTTCCGAAAAGTTCTTGATGTGATGCTCTGAATTTATCGATCCAGTTAAAAGAAAAGGATAAATTATAAAAAGAGTCTACAATAAAATTGATAAGGACCATGAATAACAAAAGAGAAAAAAGACTCAATAAAATTTTTTTCAGAGAACCTTTTTTAAAGGAACGAAACAAATAAAAGGCAAAGATGGCAACCATAAAGCTAACACCTCCTATCGGGCGGATCAATGTCAAAAGCATCAGAGCTATTAAAAACACCATGAGATTCAAGGTATTTGTTTTTTCGGTTCCTGTAAAAAACTGGGTCAGGGTATAGGTACATACGCCCAAGAAAAAAATCATACTTCCTTCGCGCAGCAGGGTCGGTATGATAATGATTGCAGCTGGGTAAAAGGCAGTATATAGCAGTAAGTGAGCCATGAAATTTTTGGAAACAGGAATGTCATAAAAACGCATGAGCTTTATAAATGATTTTCCAATACATATGATTCCGGCATAGAAAAAGAATATATTGATGAGTATAAATACCACAGGGTATCTTAAGCTAAATTGAAAAGGGATAAAATTAATCAGAGCATACAGTTTGACTCCTATTGTCCAGACATCATAGTTTCCCCAGAAGTCCTTTATAATATTTGCATAGTAAATAGAATCTGGTGGTGTTGATTTGAATGGAAAGAAATGATTTAGTAAAAAAAAGCCATAATAGAGACTGACGCCAAATACCAAACTTAAAAAAGCATTTTTTTTGATCTTTTTACCATACGATAACAACAGCATTAATAATGCAATGATCAGTCCGAAGTAACAGGTACTGATGAGGATAGAAAACAGGTCAAACTCAAAAATTTTTTCCATAAACTTGTTTTCTAAAGAGAGCGGTGAATATAGCAACAAATGAGATACCTTGTTCTCTGAATATAAAACTTTCTGTGAGTGAAAATAGACAGAGGATGACCGCTATCCCTACGATTTCAAAAGAAGCTGTTTTTATACCCGTTTTCACATAGATAAAAAGAAAAAAGAGAAAAGTCATGGCCCCAGGCAGGCCGTATCTGACACCAAATTCTAAAAAATTATTATGACTGTTTTTGGCATATTCTAATTGGGGGTACAGTTTTTTAGCCAAGGGATAGATACTTTCTTTGGAAGATTTCCCTTGAAAAGAGCTCCCGCTGATAGGGTTCTCTATTATAAATTCGGCAGACGATTCCCACAAGGCGGCTCTTTCCCTGATTCTGTTTGGAGCATCATTGATGCTGGTTTCTGAAGACTTAAAGAAATTGACGTCATTTAATATGCGATGCTTAACTCCAGGAATATTGTATACAGCGATTACCGAAATAGTCAGCATCATTAATCCTATAGATGCTTTTATATTACTATTTCTTTGAAAAAGGCTGATCACAAACATAACAGCAATTAGCCCTAAGGTCAGTAAGGAGATCTTTACGACAAGCAACAATAGAATGCCAAGAAGTGTAAGAAGGATGATAAGGCCTTGCGCTTTAGAGAAATACTTTTTAGAATGGCCATAATTATGAAGTATCAAAATGACTCCAGCTAATATAAACATCGCAATATAAGTAGGATGTCCTTGTAGAGGTGCGATAAGACTTTTGTATAACAATTCGTTCCACCAGTTCTCCTCTTCAAAGAAATTTGAAAAACCAATTGATGCTATTTGAATAGTTTTACTGACTACCACAAGGGCTGCATAGGTGAAAGTGGCTAAGATGAAGTATTTTTTTAAAAGGAATTCTCCCAGGTTACTTGAGCCATAAAGTATCATATAAATTGGTATGGTCAAAAATAAAACCGCTTCATTTGACAGGTATTTATTTGAAAAAAGAATGAAAGTCAGGTACGTTATGGCGAGTGGGATGAGCCATTTTCTTTTAAGTACATAGTTTAAAATCCTTTTATCTCGAAAAACCATCCATAGCATACTAAGAAAAATCAATATTCTGTTAGGAATAAATGTCAATTCTGAAAACAGGGCTGACAAGGGCAAAAGGAAAAATATTATTTTTTCTGATGATTTCATTCGTAAGGTATGACAGCATTAAAAGTAAAAAAATAAGCTTAGTTATTTTGACCAAGTTGTTTAGATTTCCAATAAGTGTGAAATGACAAATAAGCCAGGCCAAAGATCATTATTTCACTAATGTTTCGGATGATCAAAACTCCTTTTACTCCGTAACGTTCGGTAAATAACAACAGGCAGCTGATGGAAAAGGTCCCGACAAATAAGGAGATAAAAGACATTCTTCTTTCTTGATTCAATAGATACAAACCTTGCCAGCCATAAATATTACTCATGCCAATAAAAAATGGTAAAAATGAGATATATGCCAATAAAGAAATCACCTCATCAAAACTACTTCCAAACAAAAATCCGACGATGAGTTCTTTTCCTGTTAGTAAGACGAAAGCCATTAAAATAAGTAAGCCCCCTAATAGGTTACGAAACATTTCAAGCCTTGTTTTGTATTTTTTAGGGTCGTTTTTGAATTCTAAGGCCAGGTTTGGGTACAGTGATTTAGAAACAGATTGTATCACAAGATTTTGAATTATGATGGCGACCTTGATTGTTGCTGCATACAATCCCAGTTCTTCAGGGCTAAGGAAGTTTTTTACAATGAGAATGTTTACAGTAGTGAACATCATAATTAAAAACTCGTTGAAAAATGTGAAAAAAGAAGCTTTTAATTGCTGAAAAATCTGGTTTAACCCAATGACAACAGAATTGATTCTATATTTTTTGATGATCCACAGCCATGCAATCAGATTGATGCATAGCTGAGATATGCCAAATGCCAAAACAACGAATGGATAGTCATTTTCACTTTTTACAAAAAGCAAGACCAAAACAAGAATCAGTAGTTTGATCAGGAAATTGCCCAGGGCAATCCACTTTATGTTTTCCATTCCCTGAAAGAACCACCAGGAAGAAAAAATTCTCGAAACAACAAACAAACATGCATATAAGAGCAAGGTTTTGGTAAATAAGGCATCTAGAAAGTAATTTCCGATGAGCCAGCAGAATGGAAGAAGAAACAGCGCCAGGCTTATTCGTGTATAAAATACCTTCCAGAACAATTGACTATAATAGGGTTTGTCACTTCTGTTCCTACTGAGATCCTTAGACATTGTAAAATCAAACCCGTAAAGGATAATTGTGCCAAAAAATGTGGCAAATTCAAGAGAAAATTCGCTGATTCCGTAACGCTCTACCCCAATAGTGCGAGAAATGTAAGGAATCAGAATTAAGGGCATTATATATGATGCCAATTGAAAAGCAGTGTAGAAGAACGTGTTTTTGAATACCTGTTTACTCAAGGAGGGAGTATTGTTTTTTTGAGTTATTCATTCAGAATGCAATCCATTAAACTTTTGCTCTATGCATTAGAGCTCTTTACGTGACTCTATACGTGTATGCTCATAGTTAATCAATAATTGATTGATTTCTTTGAACAACAGAAGCAGCATAAGGAACATAAAGCCGGCAATGAATCCTATGACTGCAAAATTTCGATACCAGTCATTAATTTTCATTCCAATAGAATTGAAGCTTGAAACAACGTTGATGACTTTGTCTTCCTCCATGAGCTGCTTATTCACCTTAATAAGCTCTTGATTCATAAGCATGTATTTATCAAATACAAATAATTGCTCATTTTCATTTTCAACCTGAGAGAGAAAAATATTTGTTCCTGAGTTTTCCTTCGCACTTTCTGCGAGCAAAACTTTCTTATATAGAGACCTCAGGGAATCCAATTCGGTGATGGATTCTAACAAAGCGTTTTTACGAGACATTAAATTCAAATAGGAGGTAGATTTTACCTTGTCATAGTATTTGTTCTTTGTAATTGAATTAATAATCGGATCTTCAAGTTTGTCAAAAATGAATTTATCTTTTGATGTCACTTTTATCAGGTGATATTTGTAAGATTCAACGGGCTGTTTTTTTACATAGGTCTTATAATCGATGAGGTTAACGGTTAAAGAATCTAACTCACCTACAAAATCTTTGAAAGACATCAGGCTTTGACTGTTGTTGGAATAGGGTTCTACTTCAATCCTGGAGATGTTCTGGGCTTCTTCGGCAGATATATTCAAACTCTCGGCCAAACGCTCATAATCATCCTGTTCTATCAAACTGAAGTAAAAGTCAATATTTTTGTAGAGTTGAATGGCCGATCCGAAATTGGGTTCCACGGTCATTGATGACTCATACTGAACTTCTTTTAAAGCATATTGATAAACAGCACCCAAGCCAGCCCCGATCAGGGCCGCTAGAATCATTTTCTTTAAATTCGCTCTAATAAACAAAATGAAACGTAAAAACCATGAAAACAAGGTTTTTACTATAGAAGTAAAAAAAATCACTATGCCTGACAGGCCTTTACCGATCAAAACAAAAAGTTGGGTAATGTCAATATCATCTTCTTTTGACTGGGATGGTTCTTTTTTATCTTCAGGTTCATTGTTCTTCATAGAAAACGTATATTTTGAAAAGTAAAAGTACTTAAACAATCCAAAGATTCACAAAAAAATTTATCCTTGTTAGCCCAAGTGCTCTCAAGCCTATTAGATTGATACCAATTCAGGAAAGAAGCAGGTCATCAAATGCCTCATTTAAAACGAAAATACCAAGGATGACGTAAATC
Source organism: uncultured Flavobacteriaceae bacterium (assembly GCA_964419405.1). GTDB lineage: Bacteria > Bacteroidota > Bacteroidia > Flavobacteriales > Flavobacteriaceae > Lutimonas. The sequence goes on along the minus strand of CAYQPI010000117.1, from coordinate 20,761 downwards.
TGTTGTTTGTAAATTCCAGTTGTGCAGGATCTGTTCCGGCAGCACTTAAAAATCTGTATTGATCTGAATAAGATGAATTATCATAGGCAAAATCAAGTGCAAAGTTTCTCGAAAACTTAAGGCCAAGACCTAAAGAATACCCTTTGTTATCATATTCGGTAGATGAATCTCTGTAAGGTGATTGAATAATACGATATCCTCCTCGTAGGCTGATCATATTAAATTTCCACTCTGTTCCAATCTTAAACGAATTGGTATTTCTTAATCCCGAACTTAAATCTTGATTTTCATCTATAAAATTGCTCGAGGGAGATAATTTTGTCTTTTTATAATCCTGGAATATATAATCGAGACTCAATAAACCATGTTTTCCAAAGACATAGGCAATACTTCCTGTGAATTTCCCGGGTGTTTTAAGTTTATAATCATAATAGTTTGGCAAAGGATAATCGGGATCCGGGTCTGGTTCTCCATTGAAATAGTAGCTGGTTCTGCGCTCAAATCTTTCTGACAGATTGTACCAGATGGGAGATTGATATGAGGCACCCAATCTCAAACCATTTGCAGGAGTTACAATAATTCCTAAACCAAAATTGAACCCACTGGCATAGGTCGAAAGATATTCGACATTTCTAACATCCATGGTATTTCCTTCTCCGTCATTGCTGCTTTCTTCAAAAACGGTATTCTGATAAAAATTTATATGATGAAAGGCCATAGAGGCACCTAAATAGACTATTTCTTTGTATAAGGTTGCGAAACTAAAGTTGAATTTATCATTGATACCGGATGTGTAATTATAGAAGTATTGATCATCAACATTGATGTAATTGATATCATTATCCGGATCATCATCAAAATTAAAGTCCGGATCATCCGGGTATTCAGGGATGCCACTGTTTCCTTGAACAATATAGTTGTTGTTATAGTGATTTACTACACTATAATTAAATCCAAAAGCAAATTTATAGATATCTGGATTTCCAAAAGTTTCCCAGCTGTTTAATCCTCCTATTTGAGAAAATCTAAAATAATCATCCTGGTTGCTGATGTCATTTCCGTAAAAGGAAGACTTGATGTTGGTGTCCCTATAGGTAAACGTAGTTGAAAATTCACCTCTGTTATATACTGCTAAACCTGCCGGATTAATATCTACTGCAGACATGTCATTTCCAAGGGCTCCAAAGGCCCCACTCATACCAACATATCTTCCGGTTCCAAAATTACTTTCAGTAGAAAATAAAACTGCCTGATCAGTGTAGCTTAAAGACTGAGCACTTATCGCAATACTGCATAGGAATAATAATACAAAAGGTATCTTTTGATTCATAGTAATTGATTTTGTTTGACTTATCTCTTTCTGGAGGGTTTTACCGAAGAACTAACTCCTCTGCTGTAAGAGCTTGATCTGCTTACAGATGAAGTATTGGATCTGCTACTTGAACTCACAGAAGAACGACTAGAGGAGGTTCCTGAGTTTCTGGAGCCCGAATAACTGGAACGATTACTTCTCTCATTGGAATAACCAGCAGTTCTGCCATTACTTTGGGTCACTGAAGGAACATATTTAGCATACCTCTGAATACTTCCATTCTCTCGGGCACTGGCATAAGAGACCCGGGAAGCTGTAGTGCTTTTAGTACCTTGCTCGTTCCTTTTGATAAACGTTCTGTTAGACGTATTTCCAGATCCTGAATTGATATTGTTGTACGACATCTGCCTTCTTCCTGAGCTACTTCTCATACCTGAAGATCCGCCTCTGAATCCTGAAGAACCACCTCTGTAGCTAGGAGAGTAAGACCTGCTTGAAGGGGCTGATCTATTATAACTTCGACTATTGTTACTTCTTGAACTATTATTTCTATAATTGGTTCTGTTGTTTGTGTTGCTATAACTAGACCTTTTTGAATATCCTTGGCTCGATGAAGCACTTCTGCCGCTTCTACTATTAGAATACTGAGATGATCTCGCGTTTCTGGTCGAGTAACCTGAGGCCACATTTCTGGAACTGGACCTGGCAGTTCGACTGTTAAAATTATCGGTTCTGTTAATACGACCCGTATTCATTCTTCCCGTATTATGCGCGTATCTTTTGCCATAAGTGGCTCTTTCGTAATACCCAGGGTAGTAAGGAGGATAATAAGGTGGATAATAAGGAGGGTAGTAGCCCCATCCAGGATATCCCCAACCCCAACCATAGCCATAACCATAGCATGGGTAACCCCATCCGTAATATCCACCCCAACCATAGCAAGGTGCTCCCCAGCCATAACCTGCTCCAATGCCAACATTAAAGCTGATACTGACATTTGATGAGGTGCGGTCCCAGCCCGGATTTGCATTGTATTCATCTACATATATGGTGTCACCTTCATAGTCTCCTCTATACGAATCTATGTCTGTAAAGTATTCTTCATTATTCTCTTTCTCTCCCGAAAAGTAGTTTTGATAATAATCCGTTTTGGTATCCCTCACCATAACGACCTCTTCCTTGGTTTGTGTTGCTCCATAGATGCCGTCATCATCATTATATGCCTGCTGCGTAGAACTGCAGGAAGAAAAACTGATCGCTAGTACAGCGATTACTAATGTGTTAAAAAGAGTATTTTTTAAAATAGTAAAGTTTTTCATAGTGACTTATTTTTATGGTTGTCAGGCAAAAAAAAACTAAGTTTGCAACTGAATTTTCGAGTTCAAAATTAATATTACAATATTTATGCCAAAAATTGATTTAGATGGGTAAAAAACTAACGAAGAGAGCAGAAGATTATTCTAAATGGTACAATGAATTAGTTGTAAAAGCTGACCTTGCAGAGAATTCTGGTGTAAGAGGAATGATGGTTATAAAACCCTATGGCTATGCTATTTGGGAAAAGATGCAGGCAGAATTAGATCGTATGTTTAAGGAAACCGGGCATGAGAATGCTTATTTTCCCTTATTGATTCCAAAGTCTTATTTTAGCAAGGAAGCAAGTCATGTAGATGGTTTTGCCAAGGAATGCGCCGTAGTGACCCATTACAGATTAAAGAATGATGAAGAGGGTAAAGGTATTGTAGTTGATGAAAAGGCAAAGCTTGAAGAAGAATTGATCATTAGACCAACTTCTGAGACCATCATATGGGATTCTTATAGAAAATGGATTCAGTCATACAGAGATTTACCATTATTGATTAATCAATGGGCCAATGTAATGAGGTGGGAGATGAGAACCAGATTGTTTTTAAGAACTGCTGAGTTTTTATGGCAAGAAGGACATACAGCTCATGAGACCAGGCAAGAGGCGATAGAAGAAACACAGAAAATGCAGGGTGTATATGCGGATTTTGCTGAAAGTTTTATGGCAATGCCTGTGATTAAGGGTACTAAAACTGAAAGTGAACGATTTGCTGGAGCCTTAGACACTTATACAATTGAAGCAATGATGCAGGACGGAAGGGCTTTACAGGCAGGAACCTCCCATTTTCTGGGACAGAATTTTGCGAAGGCCTTTGATGTAAAATATACTACCCGAGAAGGAAAACAAGATTTTGTTTGGGCGACATCCTGGGGTGTTTCTACCAGGCTTATGGGAGCTTTGGTGATGTCACATAGTGATGATTTTGGATTGGTTTTGCCACCTAAATTAGCTCCAATTCAAGTCGCAATTGTGCCAATTTATAAAGGCGATGAGCAATTGAAACTATTGGATGAGCGAATTGAGGGATTGACAAAAGAATTACGTGCAAAAGGGATTTCTGTGAAATATGATAACAGAAATACATACAAGCCGGGATGGAAGTTTGCTGAATATGAATTAAAGGGAGTTCCACTGAGAGTTGCTATGGGACCTAGAGACCTTGAGAATAATACTGCCGAACTTGCCAGAAGAGACACACTTGAGAAAGAGACGGTGGATCAGTCTGACTTAGTTGAAAGAATTGAAAAATTATTGGTTGAAATTCAAGATAATTTATTTGCTAAAGCATTGAACTTTAGAGATAACTTAATTACAGAAGTAGATAATTTTGATGACTTTAAAGAGACCATAAATACCAAAGGAGGCTTTGTATCTGCGCATTGGGATGGAAGCGCTGAAACTGAAGAGAAGATTAAAAGTGCCACAAAAGCCACTATCCGTTGTATCCCTTTAGATGCAATTGAAGAACAGGGAATCTGTGTGTTTAGCGGCAATCCATCCTCAAAAAGAGTATTGTTTGCAAAAGCATATTAAAAAAAAGTAAAAAAAATTAAAAAGTTCTTGCAGAGTTGAAATAATGTATTAATTTTGCACTCGCTTTAATTAAGAAAAGCAAATCCTTGGCCCGTTCGTCTATCGGCTAGGACGCCAGGTTTTCATCCTGGTAAGAGGGGTTCGATTCCCCTACGGGCTACAATTGTTTTAATAACAACTAAATTATAGAATTATGGCAAATCATAAATCGGCATTGAAGAGAATCAGAAGTAATGAGTCGAAGCATTTAAGAAACAAGTACCAGCATAAAACAACACGTAATGCAATCAGAAATTTACGTGAGGTTGAGAACAAGAAAGATGCTGAAGCTTTATTGCCAAACATTGCTTCTATGCTAGATAAATTAGCTAAGAATAATGTAATTCATAAAAACAAAGCGGCAAATATCAAATCTAAATTGACTTTGCACGTAGCTTCTTTATAATTTAAGCTAACTCATAAATTGAGAGCAACCCATCGGGTTGCTTTTTTTTTGCCTGAAACTTGGGTACATCTGTTTCTACCATTCATAAATCCTGTCGGCATCCAGACGGATCATAATAAACAGCAAGACAGTAAAGCCCCAAAGAGAGGATCCTCCATAGCTAAAAAAGGGAAGGGGAATACCAATAGTGGGAAGCAGTCCGATGACCATTCCTATATTAATGGTAAAATGAAAAAAGAAAATAGCTACTGTTGCATAAGAAAATACCTTGCTAAAGATGGATTTTTGCCGATCTGCTATCATGAGGAGCCTTATGAGAAATGCAACAAATAAAAGGATGACAAAGCTACTTCCCAGAAACCCCCATTCTTCTCCTACCGTACTGAAAATATAATCCGTTTGCTGTTCTGGAACAAAATCACCTTGTGTTCTGTCACCTTGTAAATAACCTTTACCATTAATTCCTCCAGAGCCAATAGTAATAACTGATTGAGCTGTGTTGTATCCGATGCCCTGATCATCAACATCTTTTCCGAGCAGAATATTAAATCGGTCTCTGTGACGTTGTTCAAATACATTATTGAATACATAGTCTACACTCACGATAAATATGCCAGTAAATAGATATACAATGACAAATCGCAACCAGTTATGCCTGATGTATTTTTTGTTTTTGTAAATAAGGTAGATCAGAAAACCTGAAATGGCAACAGTGCTTATGACCAGGGTGGTTAAAAATCCAAAATAAAGAGTGATGACAAATAGTAATAAGGCTAAAAAACCAATGATTAAATAGTACAGAGGCAAGCCAAACTGATATAAAACCAAAATCAATGAGCCATAGACCAAAGCCGAACCTGGATCGGGTTGCAGTGTAATCAGCAGAGCGGGTAAAAAAATGATACCAAAAGCCCTTAACTGGTTGGGAAGCTTTCTAAGGTCCTGATTTCGTTCATTGAGATAATTCGCAATTGCGAGGGCTGTTGCCGCTTTGGCAAATTCTGAAGGTTGAATTCCAAATGATCCAAAAGTATACCAGGATGTTGCACCATTGATATTATTTCCAAAAATGAACAAGCCAACTAATGACAGAATCGAAACCAGGTAAAATACACCCGAAAATTGTTCATAAAACTTCTTGTCTATGGCCAGAATAAAAATAATAAGAACAAAGCTCAACAATATCCAAATCATTTGTTTACCATATTTGGTACTAAGATCAAAAATCTCGTACTCTGTCTCAGAAAAAGTGGCTGCATATATGCTCAGCCATCCGAGAAATACAAAAATCAAGAACATGATGATCGTAGGCCAATCAACTCCTTTAAATATATTACTCTTCCTTTTGCGCAACGTAGTTTTCTATTTCAAGTTGTTTGTTGTATTCATCCTCCAGGCTTCCCTCAAGCATTCTTTTTTCTAACCAGTCTCTTTTTACTTCACCGTTGATATAGCTTTCTATCATCAAACTGGCAATAGGAGCGGCCCATCTGGATCCCCAATAACCATTTTCAACAAAAACCGCAATCGCAATTTTTGGATCATCCTTAGGTGCAAAAGCTATAAAGATAGAGTGATCAGTGAATTGTATCCGTTCACCGTTGATGCGGGTAAAATTCTCAGCTGTTCCTGTTTTTCCGCAAATTTGAATATCATCAATTTTAGAGCCTCTTGCGGTTCCTATTTCAAATACATTTAACATACCATCGATCACCGGTTCAAAATGCTGGGCATCAATAGTGGTATATTTAGCTTTGGTGTATTTTGGATTTGAATTAAGAGAATCTCCTATTTTCTTTAAAATATGCGGTGTATAATAATAACCGCGATTAGCTATCGCAGCAGTCATGTTTGCCAGCTGTATAGGTGTTGTGAGCACTTCTCCCTGACCGATGGCATTAGAAATCGTTGTAATGGCCTTCCATTTATGATTCGGGTAGTAACGGTTATAAAGTTTAGAATCGGGTACCAATCCTTTTTGACCAGACGGCAGATCATATCCCAAGAAATTACCAAGGCCAAAGCTTTTCACATGATTGCTCCAGACATCCATCCCTTCAACTGCCGTGGGATATTTTTCTATGGTTCTTCGGTATACATTTGAAAAGTAGGCATTGCATGACCTGTAAATACCAGTATTCATACTGATAGGTTTACCAACGATGCCACAGTGGCATTTCATAAAACCGCCTCGTCCATATTTATAACCATGATAGCAGTTAAAGCCGGTTGTAGGTGTAACCACATCTTCTTGTAAGCCAATGAGAGCATTGATAATTTTAAAAGGAGAGCCGGGAGGATATTGCGCCTGTAGCCCTCTATCCAGCATAGGCTTTTTAATAGTATCATTAAAAAGAAGGTAAGAGTTTTTGGATCGTTTTCGTCCTACCAGCATGTTTGGGTTGTAACTGGGGGTTGAAACCAGTGATAAAATTTCACCTGATGAAGGTTCTATGGCTACGATTCCCCCTCGTTTATTGACCATTAATTTTTCCGCATACATCTGTAGATCCATATCCAGGGTAAGTGTGATGTCTTTACCTGGGACAGGTAGCGTGTCATAGATACCATCTTTGTAAGCTCCAATTTCTTTGTTGAATCTGTTTTTTTGAATAAAACTAACGCCCTTTTTACCGCGGAGGACCTGTTCATATTGTTTTTCAACACCTTGATAGCCAACTAGTTCCCCTAGTTGATATTCGCTGTTCTTTTTCAACAGGCCTTCATTTACCTCGCTGATATATCCTAAAACATTCGCACTGGTGTTTTCGGGGTATTGACGAAGAAACCTTTTTTGAATGAAAAAGCCCTTATACTTATACATTCTTTCCTGTAGATAGGCATAATCTTCTTTGGATACCTGACCAACGAAAATGGAAGGTAATCTGGGGGAATAATTCTTCGTTCTGTGGTAGCGTTTTAAAAATTCTTCCTTGGTGATTTTTAGCAGGCTGCAAAATTCTAAGGTGTCAAGAGGTTCAACATCTCTGGGGATGATCATGATGTCGTATGAACTCTGGTTGGCCACCAATAATTTATTATTTCTGTCATAAATAAACCCTCTGTCTGGATAGGCAAATTTTGTAGTTACCGCCGAATTATTCAAGGGGTTTTGTCTGTATTTAGAATCAACAACCTGCAAAAAGAAGAGTCTGCCAATGAATATGGCACCAACGGATAGAATTAAAATGTATAATAATGAATTCCTGGGCATCTCTTATCTTTTACGCATTACAAAGGTAAAACTAATCATGGTCAATATGATGGTAAAAATACTGGTTAATAGTGTATTTAATACTATGGTTCCAAACTTACTCCATTTGAAATATTCAAGACCAAATACAATAAAATGATGTAAAAATGTCATGATCACTACAAATAAAAACATTTTAGGAAAGGGGAGTTTAAAAATAGTCATGGCGCCATATTCAATATCCTTTTTTCCAATAACACTTTGTAAGATCGGAATTCTGACAAAGGCGATAAACAAGGTGGCTGCAGCATTGATGCCTCCGGAATCTGAAAAAATATCAATACAGAGCCCGAGGAAAAAGCTGAGAATCAATATAGAGGCATCATCCTTTCTAATAGGATATAGAAAAATAAAAAAGATGTAAAAATAAGGATTGATATAGCCTAAAAAATTGATATTATTCAGTACAATGATCTGTAATAATATCAAACCCATAAAAAGCAAGGCACTATTTATATTCTCCCTATTCATTTGTCGATTTTTCTTCCAGTGTTTTTATTTCAATTTTATCAAAATTCTTGATCACCTGAACGAATCCTATGGAACTCATATCATTAAAAAGTGATATGTTGATATATTCATAATTGTTGTTCAGTGTTTTGAAGTCTTTGATGGTTCCTATAGGAATACCTTCTGGGAAAATAGTAGATTTACCACCTGTGACCACAGTATCTCCGGCATATATTGCGGCCTGAATGGGCAGGTCTAATAATTGTACCACATTGTAGTCATTATTGTCCCAACTTAAACTACCGTAATGATCTGAATTTAACAACTTGGCATTGATTCTTGAATTTACATTTAAAATTGATAATACCGTCGCGTAATTGCCAGAGGTGCTCTTGGTAATCCCGACGATCCCTTTACTGTTTATTACTCCAAGGTCTGGACCTAACCCTTGATTTGAGCCTTTATCTATAGTTAAATAATTATTGTTTTTTCTAAAGTTATTATTGATGACCTTTGCGCCTGTGTAGTTGTACTTCTGCTTGTATTTAACAGTGTCAATTACAGCAAACTCCAAATCAACGGCCGATAAACTATCAAGCCCTAGAAGGTTTTTTAAATAAACATTCTCATTATTCAAGCGTTCATTCTCTTTCTTTAAAAGCAAAAATTCCTTGAAGTTATTGATCTTGTTATAAATTCCGCCTGAAAGAAAATTAGCTGAATTTACAAATTTACTTTTGTGAAAAGAGTGGCTTTGAATCGTAAAAAGTATAGCAAAAAATTCAAGCAACAAAAACAGTATGAATAATTTATTCTTGTAAAGGAATGAAACAATCTGTTGCATAATATTTTATCGGGATGCTATTTCATTAAAACACTTTTGTATTTCTCTATATCCTTTAAAGCAATTCCGGTACCTCGAACAACAGCTCGTAAAGGATCTTCTGCCACATACACAGGCAGGTCCGTTTTGCGAGATAATCTTTTGTCAAGACCACGAAGCATTGATCCACCTCCTGCAAGATAGATTCCAGTATTATAAATATCAGCAGCCAGTTCAGGAGGAGTCTGAGAAAGAGTTTCCATCACTGCATCCTCAATTCTCAAGATTGACTTTTCCAGTGCTTTTGCGATTTCCCTGTATGACAATTCAATTTGTTTTGGTTTTCCGCTGAGCAGATCCCTTCCCTGGATTGAAATATCATCTGGTGGCGTATCAAGTTCTTCTGTAGCTGCTCCAATCTGAATCTTTATTTTTTCTGCCGTTGTTTCCCCAATATACAGGTTATGCTGGGTTCTCAGGTACATGGCGATGTCGCTGGTGAAAACATCACCGGCCACTTTTACAGATTTATCACAAACAATACCACTTAAGGCAATGACAGCAATTTCAGTGGTTCCACCACCTATATCAATAATCATATTTCCTTTTGGCATCATGATGTCAATTCCGATACCTATCGCCGCAGCCATAGGCTCATAGATCAAGTAAATGTCCTTGGCATTCATTTGTTCGGCTGAATCACGAACGGCTCTTTTTTCAACCTCAGTAATTCCAGAAGGTATACATATTACCATTCTTAAAGAGGGTCTGAAAAAACGTTTTTTGATCGTTGGAATATTCTTGATGAATTCTCGAATCATCTGTTCAGAGGCTTCAAAATCAGCAATTACTCCATCTTTTAGCGGTCGAATCGTTTTAATGTTTTCATGGGTTTTGCCTTGCATAAGGTTGGCCCTTTTTCCGATGGCAATGATTTTGTTTGTTGCTCTGTCCATGGCAACTATCGACGGACTATCTACAACAACTTTTCCTTTGTGAATGATTAAAGTATTTGCAGTCCCTAAATCGATTGCAATATCTTCGGTCATAAAGTCAAAAAACCCCATAAAATGTTATCGTGTTAACTTGTTTGTAATGTGAATGTCACAAATGTAATAAATTTACCCAATTCTTAAAGCCAAAGCCTTAAAATAGTTAGAACTATTTTAAGGCTTGGTTTTTAAAGGGTATTGTTCAATTATTGAGGGTGAATCTAAGCAATAAATTGCTTTATGAAAATGTGTTAGTGTTTAAAATGCCTTGTGCCCGTAAACACCATTGACATGTCATTTTCATTACAGTATTCAATTGATAATTTATCTTTTATGGATCCTCCTGGCTGGATCACAGAATTGATGCCTGCATTATCTGCAATTTCAACGCAATCAGGGAAGGGGAAAAAAGCATCACTGGCCATTACGGCGCCCTTCAGATCAAAATTAAAATGATTAGCCTTTATGATGGCTTGATTTAGTGCATCAACTCTGGATGTTTGACCTGTTCCACTAGCTAGAAGTTGTTTGTTTTTAGCAAGTACAATAGTGTTTGATTTGGTATTCTTACAAATCTTAGAGGCAAACAAAAGATCTTCTATTTCTGATTCACTAGGTGTTTTTGTTGTGGCATGACTTAAATCAGATGCACCATCAGTTTTAGCATCTTTTTCTTGGCTTAAAACACCATTTAGAGCTGTTCGATAGTTTGACTTTGGCAATTCGATATCTTTCTGGATAAGAATTATGCGGTTCTTTTTACCCTTTAAAATTTCGATGGCTTCATTTTCATATGAAGGTGCTATAACGACCTCACAAAACAACTTGTGAATTTCTTCAGCGGTTGCTGCATCGATTTGCGTGTTGGCGATTAAGATTCCACCAAAGGCAGAAACAGGATCTCCTGCAAGCGCATCAATATAGGCTTGAGAAATGCTCTCTCTCTGTGCCAGGCCACAGGCGTTATTGTGTTTTAAGATGGCGAATGTGGGGGCTTCACCCTTGAATTCGTTCATTAAATTGACCGCTGCATCAACATCAAGCAAATTATTGTAAGACAATTCTTTACCGTGAAGTTTGTCGAATAATGCTTCTAAATTTCCGAAGAAATATCCTTTTTGATGTGGATTCTCACCATATCTTAATTCACTTACCTTGTCGAAGCTCTCTCTAAATTCAACTTCTCCAGCGTCCTGATTCAAATATTTGAAAATGGCCGTGTCATAATGGCTCGATACACTAAAGGCTTTAGCTGCAAAGTTTTTACGATCTTCCAATTCAATAGAGCCTTCATTTCTAGAGATGATATCCAGAAATTCATCGTATTGTTTCATACTTGAAACGCAAATAACATCTTTGAAATTTTTAGCTGCCGCGCGAATTAAGGAAATTCCACCGATATCGATTTTTTCAATGATTTCCTGTTCAGAAGCATCACTCGCCACTGTCTTTTCAAAGGGATAAAGATCGACGATAACAATATCAATTTCGGGAATCTCATATTCATTTAATTGAGACAGATCGTTTTGGTTTTCTCTTCTCCCCAGAATTCCTCCAAAAACCTTAGGATGTAAGGTTTTAACCCTTCCTCCAAGGATGGACGGATAGCTGGTTAATTCCTCAACAGGAACCACGTTTATGCCTAAGTCAGTTATAAATTTTTCAGTTCCTCCTGTCGAATATATGGTTACTCCCAGGTCGTTTAATTTTTTCACTATGGGCCCTAAACCATCCTTGTGAAATACAGAAATTAGTGCCGATTTAACTTTTATGCTCTTGCTCATAATTCTAGTTGAAGATTTTTCGCAAAAGTAAGAAAACAATCTTGATCAATCACCAATTCTTAGAAGATAATATCTAAGTTTAGCCAATAAATGTGAATGTGATAAGCAAGTTGTTTGCAGGATCTGAAAATGTCGAATTTTTGCAATCTTATTTAGCAGTTTGCATGACTGCGAGAAAGCCTATATTTGATTTGTAAAAGAACAACACAGTTGTTGATTTGAACTAAAAAAATACGTGCACCTTGAAGGAAGTTGTATTAGGTCTAAGAAGTAATTGGAAGCAATTTGTGTTGCTTGTGATCGTAAATATGTTTGTTGGAGGCATGGTAGGCATGGAACGAACCATTTTACCACAGTTGGCAGAAGAGAAGTTCAACATGACGGTACATACTTCGATTCTTTCGTTTATCATTGTATTTGGAGTTTCTAAAGCAGTCACCAATTATTTTACCGGGGTATTGTCTGACAGGGTAGGGAGGAGAAAATTATTAATTATTGGATGGATCCTTGCACTTCCAATTCCTTTTATTTTGATCTATGCTCCAAACTGGTCATGGGTGATTTTTGCAAACCTGTTATTAGGAGTAAATCAAGGTCTTACCTGGTCGAGTACCGTTGTCATGAAAATTGACCTTGTTGGAGAAAAAAATCGCGGATTGGCTATGGGATTTAATGAGTCGGCGGGTTATTTGGCAGTTGGAGCCGTAGCCTTCTTAACGGGATGGGTTGCATCTGATTACGGCTTGAATCCATATCCTTTTTATATCGGAATCGTCTTATCTGTTTTGGGTTTGATTTTTTCAATATTCTTTATCAAAGATACCAGACATCATGTTGCCATTGAATCTAAAGATGATTCAACCGATCAGTTAAAACGGGTGTTTTGGGAAACAAGCTGGGCCAATAGAAATTTGGGTTCCATTACTCAGGCCGGAATGGTCAACAACTTGAATGACGGTATGGTTTGGGGATTGTTTCCTATTCTTCTTGCCGGTTTACAATTTGATTTAGAGCAAATAGGTCTCATTGTATCCATATACCCGACGGTGTGGGGTTTGGGACAACTTTTCACAGGAAGGCTCGCCGATATTCTTCCAAAAAGAGCGCTTTTATTTTGGGGTATGCTTATTCAGGGGCTGGCTTTGGGCTGTATGGCTTTGACGACAACTTTTTTACCCTTTGTTGTTTTGTCAGCAATACTTGGTCTTGGTACCGCCATGGTCTACCCAACCTTTTTAGCTGGAATCGCTGCCTATACCAGCCCTGTTCAAAGGGCTGAAAGTATCGGTGTATTCAGATTATGGAGAGATCTTGGTTATGCAATTGGTGCTGTCTTAACAGGAATCGTTGCAGATTTTTTTGGAATTGAAATTTCTATTATCGTGATTGCCTTGATGACCATTGGTTCATCATTGATCATACTATTTAGAATGACGAAGCGTTGATCAGGTGGTTGAGATTCAAGCTGGCCACCTCTTTACAAACGTATTCTAGAAATTCTTCATCCTGAGCAGTGAAAGGGGATCTGTCATGGGAATCAATATCAATTTGACCGATGTTAATCCCATTTTGAAAAATGGGGATGACAATTTCTGACTTCACATCAATACCGCAGGATATATAATTGTCCTGTTCAGAAACATCCTGAACAACAAAATTTTCGTTGCTTACAGCCACTTGACCACAAATTCCTTTTCCAAAAGGAATTATGGTATGTTCTGTTGGTTTTCCTGCAAACTGTGCTAATTTGAGTTCCTGCTTGTTCCCGTTGACGAAATAGAAACCAACCCAATGAAAATGAGGATAGTTTTTTTGCAATACATCACATATTTGCTGCAGTTTATCATCCGTTTTTAGATCATTTTCAATAATTTGCGAAATTTTACTTTTGAAATTCATTTTATCTAAATCTTTCCTATAAATTTGAGACGTAAAATTATTTAATCTTTGCAGAAAAATAAAGCCATAATTGTTTTTTTAGTAAAATTCTTTGCTACCTATTTTATTCTTTTTGGAGCATATTCATTTTACCTGAACAAAACACAGCAGAGAACAGGTGCTTTTGTGTGTTCACCTGTAACTACCTCAATTGCATATCATGTTCGTAATACCGCAAGGATGCTGGGTTATGAAGCTGAAATTGAGCAACATACAGAAGAATTGTCTATTAAATTCATGTTGAATGGAAATTATGTGTCTCGCATCATAGAAGGTTGTAACTCTGTGAGTATTATTATTCTGTTCCTGTCTTTTATTATCGCCTTCTCCGGATCTTTTGTCAATACCTTACTGTTTGGTCTTTTTGGAAGTGTTCTTATTTATGTAGTCAACATACTTCGGATTATTGCCCTGAGCATTTTATATTACAAGTATCCGGAGTATCAAACAATCTTACATGACCTTTTGTTTCCTTCAATAATCTATGGATTAACGTTTGTTTTATGGGTTACCTGGGTGAAGTTTTTTTCTAACCTGAATAAAAATAAAAATGGATAAGAAGTATCGCATCATTCTCATTATGTTTTTGTTCTTCCTGTTGGTGCTGGTTAGAGGATTTGAACAACAGCTGTTTTATGACCCTTTTATAGATTATTTTAAGAATGATTATTTGTATGAGCCGATACCCGTATTTAGTGGATCTAAACTTTTGATCTCACTTATTTTCAGGTATGGATTAAACGCGCTTATTTCATTGTTTATCATTTATGTGGCCTTTCAGAATAAGAGTTTTGTGCTTTTTTCATTAAAGTTCTACATCATTGCGTTTGCTTTATTATCTGTTACCTTTTTTATCATTTTAAAAGGTGAACTGGCCAATGGATATTTGTTCGCCATTTATATCAGAAGGTTTTTAATACACCCGCTATTTGTCTTGTTATTACTTCCCGCATTTTATTATAACCAATTGACTTCGAAAGAAATTATTTAACAATAATTTAGAGTTTTCGTAATATGAAATATTCTACATTTGAGGGTATGTTACAGATGTTAGATAAATTAATCGCCCTCATAATAGCATTGGCCATACTGTTAACCTCGGCAATGAATACACTTGGTTAAAAATTCACTTTTTTGTCCAGTTTGGTTTAATCTTTAAACATAAATTCCCTATGTAGTTTGGATGCTTTCTGTGCATATAATTGGTCGTTTTAATTAAAAATAATTTTACTTTTATTATTCTGATTTTGTTTTGACTTATCTTTGGTTTTCAATTTTAAACGAATTCCAATGAATATCAAGATAAAAATAGTTGTCTTTCTTTTTATGTCGGTTTTATTTTTCATTTCATGTGATGCGAACAAGAAAGAAAAAGTTGCAGAAAAGCAAGCCGTCGAAGAAAATGTAAAAGGAATTGATACTGAAGAGGAGGTTATTGACCAAGGGTATGAAATTGCCATGTCTGCTTATCAATGCCCTATGAAATGTGAAGGGGATAAAACCTATGATGAGGAGGGTGCTTGCCCAAAATGCAATATGGATCTGAAAGAACTTGATGAAACTGAAGAGTCATCTTCTGACCAATAGTATTCTTAAATATAAAAAAACGACCCTAAGGGTCGTTTTTTTTTTTATTCGGTACATGCTGATACAAAATCTACAAATAAAGGATGTGGACTAAGTACAGTACTTTTGTATTCTGGATGGTATTGAACCCCAACAAACCATTTGTGTTCAGGAATCTCTACGATTTCTACCAATCCAGTTTTGGGATTGTGACCTGTCGGTATCAGGCCGGCATCAGTCAGTTTTTCTAAATAATCATTATTGAACTCATAACGATGTCTGTGTCTTTCACTGATTAATGATTCTTTGTAAATATCAAAAGCCTTAGAATCCTTGACCAATTTACAGTCCCAGGCTCCAAGTCTCATTGTTCCTCCTTTCTCGGTGACCATTTTTTGATCTTCCATGATGTCAATCACAGGGTGAGGTGTATTGATGCTCATTTCGGTAGAGTTAGCATCTGTAAGATTCAGCACATTTCGGGCATATTCTATGACAGCCATTTGCATACCAAGGCAAATTCCCAGAAAAGGGATGTTATTTTCTCTTACGTATCTTACTGCAGCGATTTTCCCTTCAATTCCTCTATCCCCAAAACCTGGAGCTACTACAAGGCCTTTGAGCCCTTTTAGTTTCTCTGCAGCATTTTTTTCATTAAGACCTTCTGAATGAATTGGGTGAATGACTATTTTAAGTTTGTTATGTGCTCCGGCGTGATCTAAGGCTTCAAGAATAGACTTATAGGCATCTTGTAATTCAATATACTTTCCAACAAGACCGATATCCAATGTCCCCTCCGGGTTTTTATAGTGGTTGAGAAATTCATTCCATCGGGTTAAGACAGGTTTTTGAGTTGCCTTAAGCCCTAGTTTGTTGAGGACTACTTTGTCTAAACCTTCTCCAAGCATCAAGTTGGGAACATCGTAGATTGTTTTGGCATCTATAGATTCAATGATAGCATTTTTGTCAACATTGCAAAATAAGGCAAGTTTCCTTTTGATATCATCCCCGATATGATGCTCTGTTCTACACACAAGAATATCTGGACTGATACCACTCTGCATCAATTCCTTTACAGAATGTTGCGTGGGCTTGGTTTTCAACTCTTTTGCCGCTGCCAAATAGGGGATCAATGTCAAATGTATCACAATGGCGTTCTCTTGACCCAGGTCCCATTTTAGTTGTCGAACTGCCTCAATATAAGGCAATGATTCAATGTCACCTACCGTACCTCCGATTTCAGTGATCACGATATCGTACTCACCTGTTTGACCTAAAATCTTTATTCTCCTTTTTATTTCATTGGTAATATGTGGAATAATCTGCACCGTCTTACCAAGGTAATCACCTTTTCGTTCCTTGTTAATGACGGTTTGGTATATTCGTCCTGTAGTCACATTATTGGCCTGAGAAGTAGGGATGTTCAGAAACCTTTCATAATGACCAAGATCAAGATCGGTCTCTGCACCGTCATTGGTTACAAAACATTCTCCATGTTCATACGGATTTAACGTTCCTGGGTCTACATTTAAATAAGGATCCAGTTTCTGAATGGTGACAGAAAAACCGCTCGATTGTAATAGTTTTGCTAAAGAGGCAGCAATTATTCCTTTTCCTAGAGATGAGCTCACACCTCCTGTAACAAAAATATACTTGGTATTTGGCATTGTGTTTAGGTTTGTGCAAAATTACAAAGTCTATCTATAGTGGCAAGAGATTTCTTTTTTTATTTTTCGGACATAAAAAAACCGTCAATTGTGATTGACGGTTTTTTAATTTTTATGGAATTCAAATTAGTTGATGATCTCATCGCTGGTTTTGAATTTCTTTGAAAGAACCATTTCCTGATTCTCAAATTTCATATTTTTAATAATGTACTTGTCTGATTCAACACAACTCGCACTTGATCCACCACAGGAAGCTAAACTTGCTGTTGCGAAAATAAAAACTAATAAATAGGCTAACTTTTTCATAGGTTTAATTTTTCATTAATAATAATCAAGGGAGATTGCTATTATAACGTATAAAAAAATTGTTTAGTATGTATAGGGCAAAAATAATTATGAAGTCAACCTTTCAAGGGAGTATTTAATCATTTTATCCACGGCGGCGTAAGGGTCTTTACTAAACGTCAGATTGACCCTGTTGGCAATGATGGCGTTCATGGATATCGCTTTGTGTCCCAGAAGCTTAGATAGTCCAAAGATGACAGATGTTTCCATTTCGAAATTCGTAATTCTCAAATTCTGGTATTGAAATGATTCAATTTTCTTGTTCAATTCATCATCACTCAATGATAGCCTTAAAATTCTTCCTTGGGGTCCATAAAAACCACCTGAAGTTGCCGTAATACCTGAGAAAATGTCATCAGAAATTAATTTCTTTTCTAATTCCTCACTATTTCTAACGATATAGGGTCTTGCCTTTTTGTCTGAATAGTTGCAATGTTTGATAAAAGCAGTTTCTATTTCTGTTTCTAAAAGATCTCTATGATCATAAAAGTGTAGAACACCATCGAATCCAAGACCATATTTACCCAGTACTATGGAGTCAACTGGTATTTCCTGTTGTAGTGAGCCTGAAGTCCCCATTCTCACAATCTGTAAACTTTTTAATTCTTTTTTGACAGTTCTTGTGTGTAGGTCGATATTTACCAAGGCATCAATTTCATTCAAAACAATATCGATATTATCAGGGCCAATTCCCGTAGAAATAACCGTTATTCTCTTTCCATTTAACCATCCAACAATTGTTTTGAATTCTCTTTTCTGGGTAGTGAACTCAATAGAATCGAAGTGACTGGCAACCCTTTCAACACGATTTTGGTCGCCTACAAAAATAACCAGAGGAGCAATGTGTTCAGGTTTTAAATTGATGTGGTAAATACTGCCATCAGGATTTAGTATTAATTCAGAAGGGCCAATGATGCGCATAAATAAACTAAACTTTTAAGGTGAAAAAATGTCGGAACCTATCCGCCTACTCTTTTTACATGATATCCCTCTTTCTGAAGAATGTTCATTATTTTGTCCCGATGATTTCCTTGAATAATGATTTCACCATCTTTAACTGAACCGCCAACGCTGCATTTGGTTTTTAACAATTTTGCCAATGCTTTTAAATCTGATGCAGGTCCTATAAAACCAGAGATTACAGTTACAGTTTTTCCTCCTCTTCCTTTATTTGAAAAATGAGCCTCCAACCGTTGATCCTTAATCGCTATTTCTTCAGTTGAATCTTCAGAAAAAGAAGAAAAATCTTCTTCTTTATTTGTTGAAAATACAAATCCTCCCAGGTCTGATAAACTATTTAATTTTTTCTTAGCCATTGCGTCGTTTCCAATATTTTACCAGACCAAATATAAATAAAATAAGACCGATTATAAACATTCCTAGGAAACAATAATAACAGTCTTCCTTTAATTTTAATGAAAGCACGGTCACCATAACAGAAGCAACTACAATAGAGGCAGGATTCGAATAGTTCATTTCTTTTTTAATCTGTTCCAGGCAAAAACTAAAAGTGCCAAAGATTCAAAGGTAAGTCCAAGACCAATAAATACCATGGCCTGAGTCCATTCGAAAAAGGTTCCGATGGCTCCAACAAGAATCAGAACCAAACCAAAAGAAAAGAGCGAAATAATATGCTTATTCATCTGTCGAATTATTTTCGATACAAAGGAATTAAATAGGAAACCGTGTAGTTAAAGCTAAAACCGTTATTGTTGACAAAAACCCTTTCAAAGCCTGGCACATAAAGGTTTTTGAAATTATCAGGTTGTTCTGAGTTTAACATGGTATTTCCTCGAAAAGAAACTCCTAAAAAAACGTTGTGCAATACTTCAACTTTCAGGCCGATAACTAATTCTAACCAATGTGCAGACAAACCGTCAAATGTTTCTAGGTCAGATTCGGTTCTTACGGGTACAAAAGGATCTGCGTTGACCACATATTCATTTACTTTTTGATTAAAAGTGCTGAAGCCATATCGCAGACCCACTACGATCATGTTCTCCATTCCAATCCAATTCTTATAGGCATTATAATCGACTCCAATTTTTGCATATTCTCCTTTAGTCGAAAAATTAAAGAAATCTTCTTGGGTGGTTTGTTCTCGATAGCCGAGTTCAGTAGCGATATAAAACCTTTTAGAAACTCGATAGTCACCAACGATTTCAAACCCATTGGAGTCATCACTAAAAGCTGATACCACAGGTCGAACCACATCGATTCCTACCCTTATACCGTACCTGTCTTTGTAGGTAACGGTATCCTTTGCTTCTTTTCCTAATTGGGCCCAAAGAGGAAAGCATGCCAGCAATACGATGAGGCTAGTGATATATCTTGACATGCGCTTTATTTTCATCAATTATTTCTAAGGGGTCATTCGTAGTCTCCAAACCTTTCATCCAATTGTTTTCATCGCCGCTAATACTCGGATCTGCATTGTTGAAAACAGTTTTATAGCCACAAGAACGGGAAACAAAAATGTCTTGTTGGTTATAACTAACGGATATGGTGTCTATATTATCTTCTGTTCCCAAGGAGGAATCTCCTTGTAGAGTGAGAATGAATTTCGTTTTATTTTCAGTGACTTGCAAGGGTATGGCAATGGAGTCAGTGAGTAAACTTATGGTTTCATTTGTGTACTCACCCTCAATTCCATCTATTTCTACCTTTAAATTGAGCACATCTTTCACTTCATTTGGGATATCAGCGTTGTAGAAACGAATGATCAATTTGGGAGTGATATCTTCGAGACATATCTCGTCTCGTTCGCAACCTGGAATCACGATCAACAGAAAAAACATCAAAAGAGAACTGTATATTTTTCTCATCCCTAATTTTTGCGTTTTAACAACACAACATTTTCAACATGATGTGTTTGAGGAAACATATCTACGGCCTGTGTTTTTTCAATTGAATAGAGCTCTTTCATAAGTGACAAATCTCTTGCTTGAGTAGCAGAATTGCAGCTAATATAAACAACTTTTTCGGGTAATATATTTAAAATCTGAGCAACAACCTTTTGATGCATACCATCCCTTGGCGGATCAGTAATGATCAAATCAGGCTTTCCATTTGTGGCAATAAATTCTTCTGTAAACACTTTTGCCATATCTCCATCGTAAAACACCGTGTTATTGATATTGTTCAGTTTGGCATTTTCTTTTGCATCTGTAATTGCTTCAGGAACAGCTTCGATACCAACTACTTTTCTGGCTTTTGCGGCAACAAATTGGGCGATGGTTCCGGTTCCCGTATAAAGATCATACACAACTTCGTCACCTTTTAAATTC
>CAYQPI010000116.1:0-11269 GCA_964419405.1 uncultured Flavobacteriaceae bacterium | reverse complement strand
CTTCTATGAGTTGAATCATTTCGACGATGCGTTCTCTCAGCACCTCAGATTGCACATTGGCCCAGCTGTTGATCGAATAACACCTGGTTAGATGGTCTTCAAAATCTGGTTGATCCAAAAGACCATTAAAATCCTCTGCGTGTTTCGTTACACCAATATTATTATCGATATACGATTCATTGTTTTTCCCCACCTCCAAAGAATACCTTCCTAAAAGATTTGATTCAAAAGCCTTGTTTCTGATGGTTCTCAGCTGGTAATGTTTGACCAAAAAAGGAAAGTATTGATTGTTCCTATACTCTTTCCAAATAACTTCATCTTCAATAACGTCCTTGATATTAGATGACCAATGTGTCAATGCCCGCTTTAGGCTTGTATTCTGAATAAGTCCCAGTTCACCAGAACCAGCTAAATCAACAATAATAGGGTCATAGGTAGCATAGGGCATGGTTCTTCCAATGAACATATCAATACTGTCTTTGTTTCTGAGTTGCGGTTCATCAATCAGTTTCAACAGCTCCAAAGATGCTTTCATAAAATCATTTCTAAACGATATTTTTTGATCTAATTGTTCTAAATTACTCTTAAAATCACTCAATAGTTGCTGAAGTATTAGGGCTTCTTGCACACGTTCTTTTCTGTTCTCATTCCAGTTATTAATAGACAACGCAATTAAAATCCCAATCACCACAAGGATAATTTCTCCGAAAGCATATTTCAAATACCTCCCGGCTTTTCCGTCTGAAAGCAGTCGTTTGCGAATTTTTCTAAAAAAGCTGATCATAGGCTTGTTATCGTTTTTTAGTGATACCAAACCTTATAGGTGAGGCAGATCGCATTCAGTAGACTGCCTACATCAGGTGCTATTTCTTGCACTAATTATGGCGAGCTACTCTGCTGTATAAATTTATGTTTTTTTACTGATAATTGAAACAGCTGCTTTTAACTATTTCTTAAAGTGAGTTACCATCCACCAGATATTTCCAGCAAAGTCCTTTACTCCGCCATATCTGTCGCCATGCGGATAATTCTGTGGTGCCGAAATCGATGAGCCTCCCTTTTCCAATGCCTTTTCATATACTCTATCACAATCCTCCACATACACATACATCCCACAACTGGTTGGCTTTATTTCGGGAAAATCAGGACTTGTTTCTGCTATCATAATAAAAGAATCTCCAATTTTAACTTCTGAATGCGCTACGGTAGCATCCGCTCGATAGCTAATATCACCTCGAAGCTCTGCGTCAAACACCTCCTTTAAAAATTGTATTAAGCGTTTTGCATCTGTTACCATAAAATATGGAGTGATCGTATTAAGCCCGAAAGGATTCTCTTGTTCAATCATAATTCACGTTTTAAAATTCAACTTCTGGTATACCGGAGTGTTTGCACTGGCTAGATTATTGTTCTCATCGATTGAGGGCTTCTTTTTCTGACGATTATAAAGGCCATAATGATATTTGGAACCCAGCACAACCAGGCAACTATTCTGTAGGCACTGGTAAACTCACCAAGGATACTTGTTAATAAAGGTAGCCAAATTCTTAGCGTTACTGCGGCAAAACAAGCTGCATAACTAAAGATCATAAACTTCTCATGTAAATCTATGTTGCCTTTTTTAATGGACCTAAAACCCAAAGCAGTAGTCGTCAGCCAAATAACACCCAGGGTAAAAAACCCAAGAATACTGATGATTCCACCTGTGGCATACAGCGCAATATATAGACTACTAAGACCACTGATCAGAACAGCGATCATATAGGTTTTACCAACAGTTCTATGCAGTTCAGGCTTTGTGGTTCTGAGACCAGTGTTAAATTGCAACCAACCTATAAACAGAGCGAGTCCTCCAAGCGTTATATGACCATAAAAGGCTGTATTCCAGGCATGATCATTTAAAAGCTCGGCTGACTTTGACGCTAACAAACCAAACCTGCTTTCTATAAAAAAGTAGATCATAGGATAGAGTCCAATAAGTGTGGCTAAAATTCCTACTGTTATCCAAGACGCTTTTTTCATTTCATTAGGCTATTGCTACTCATAAGAGGCTAAATGCTATCAAATGTTACTGCAATTTATTTGAGTTTCATACTTTTCTCTGTCAAACCCTTATCCAGTAAATAATCATGCAGTTCTTTTGAATCTTCTCCACCAACTTCAGCATGATGAAGAAGAGTCAAACCATGTGGACCTTTCGAGAATACCAGGTTGGGGTACATCTCTAAAGTCGGTTTGACCAAACTCGTCTTTCCCAGCATGGTTAATACAAACAGGTTTACTCTGGCCCCTTTTTCAATGAGATAGTTTGCTACTTCTTTATTGCCTTTATGAGCAGCACCTTCAATGGCCTCTTCAAAGTCTCCATTTCCCCAATCGAATCGGCTGTAGATAAGATTAGGATAGTCATGCAACATATTCTTCACTTTGTCCAGATCAAAATGCCCTGCAAGAACAAATTCCTTCACCAGTTCCAGCTTATAGGGTTTTGCATCATCTTGATTCTTCCCATAACTTAAACCAGGAACTAAACTTAATCCCAGACTACCAATAATTCCTTTCTCAATAAATGACTTTCTGTCCATAATTACGTATTAGCTAACATTACAAGGACTTGAAAATCAGCCTTTATACAATCTTTAGTTTGTTTTTGCATCGATTAGGGTGGCCAGCTCTTTACTGTAATTTATGAAGGCAATGGTCTCATCTGTTCTAGCCAACTTAATTTTATCAAAAATGACCAATGCCTCACCATTACTCTCTAAATGATAAATCTGATGATTCTCAAAAAAACGAATGATATCCTCTGTAAAAAAAGACCGTATCTCAGCCTCATTATTTCCCATCAGCAAAAACTTTTTAGAAAAATCCGGGTACATTTTAAAATCGATGTCTTTATACCCTGTAAAGGCAATAACACGGTCAAATAATTTTTCCAATACCCCCTCCTTTTCCATGGTAAAAACAGGTATTTTTTTATTCAAATTTAAAACCATTAGGGTCGTATTAAAAGTCTCTGCTGTAAAAGCCTGGCCCTCATTGAAGGTCACATCAGCAATTTCCCATGAAACATTGAGATCTTTAAAGGATCCCTTTAGGCAATTGTATTTACGTTCGATAGGTCTAATTTCAAAAAAATGAAACTTTTTTAAATAAATCGTATTCCAATCAACTTGACTCGTGTATAGATAATCTTTCTCAGTGGCTAAATTTCTCAATCGTTTTTGCCTTGGTGATAGTTTTATATCCGAACTGGTCAAGCTAATCTTTAAAGCCCTATTATACGTTGATGATGAAACATGTTCATCCAATCCTGTGATAAAAACCTTCCCGCCTGAAGCTCTTTGGGCTGTTAAAAATTCAACGAGATAGTCCATATAGGTCATGCCTACCATTCTCGTTTCTGATAAATCAATATTTACATCAGCTCCTGAAGGTATCTGTGCCACAAGTTTCTCAACTTTTAAAATCCCTAAAAAATTAGCGATCCCTCTAATTTTCAAATCAAAAGTGCCATCTGATCGCTTTAATACTTTTGTCCGTGAACTATAAACCATCTTAAAAAACTGAGGAATAGTCAGACGCGCCAATAGCATGTGAGTGATCAATACCAATAATAATCCACCGAGCAAGCCAATTAGCAAATTTGTATACAGGGTTAGCACCATAGTCCCCACAAAGAATACCAGTTGCTCGGTCCCGTGATTATACGCTTGTTTAAAAACCGATGGTGAAGCTAACTTAAATCCAGTATAAACCAGCAAAATGGCAAAGGCACACAGCGGTACTTGTCTCATGATCGGGCTCAAGACCACGATAAACAACAGCAACAAAATTCCTTGATACAGATTAGACCATTTCGTCTTGGCACCATTATGGATGTTTACAGTACTCCTGATAATTACGGCAATAATTGGTAAGCCTCCAATCATACCAGCTACCATGGTACTCAAACCAATACCCGTTAAATCTTTGTTTAAATCTGTCTTTCGCCTATACGGGTCAATTTTATCTACGGCCTTGGCAATGGCTAATGATTCAATACTGGTGATGATTAAAATAGAAAATACCGTTGTCCAGAATTCCAGTGTATTAATTTTAGCAAAATTGGGATGCATAATCGAATCCATGATGGTATCCGGAATATCTAATAACAGATCAGGACCAACATCATAGGGTTTTCCGAAAAATGAAAGCGAATGCTCGTCAAAAAAATTGAAGGCATAAACAAATGGAATTGAAAGGGCTATCACCCAGATGGGAGCAGGCAATAGGTGAAAAAATCGGTAGCTAATTTTGGAATGAAACAATAATAATAGTAATCCTGACACAGAAATAATCAATACAAAAGGATTGGCCTCAGGTAAATATTTAACCGCATCAATAAGGTTTTGTATGATATTCGGACTATCAGAATGTGTTCCCATAGCCACATGGATTTGCTTTGCGAATATGATAATCCCTATTGCCGCCAAAATACCATGAATCACAGAAGTATGAAAAATGTCAGCTAAGCGACCTAATTTCAACAAGCCCAAAATCATTTGAATTCCCCCAGAAACAACAACGGCTGCCAACACGTAGTTAAATGCCTGGCCCGTGCCATCGTCCATCAATACAATGCCTAACAGTATCACGCCGATCACTCCTTTAGCAGGACCATTTACCGATACGTGACCACCTCGATACAGGGTGGTCACCAAACCACCAATCACTGCTGAAAATATACCAGCCATAGCGGGAGCCCCAGCTGCCAGCGCGATACCTAAGGAAAGAGGTAAAGCTATCAGTGCGACACTCACGGCGGCGATTAAATCACTTTTCCAATTTTCTATTAATCCCTGAAAACCTTGTTTGGGTGTCGTCTCCATTTAAATAATTATACTATGGTTTATATTTGAACCGAATCAACTAAGATAGTAAATATTCGGAATTATTAAGGAAGAACAAGAAAAGCCTCAGACAATAAAGAAAATCATGATACTTCCAACTTGCATCTGTTTTGAATTTTAAATTGATTTTGGCAAAACTAATATCAATTACTGCTGTCAAAAATTAACCCAGACCTGCAAATAGAGACAAAAAGCCACCAGGTATAAAGTGATTTAACACCGTACAAAACTCATTGAAAGGAATCTTTCACTTCTTACTTTTAGCTACTACGGAATATTCTAAGTTAAAAATCTGATCTTCAGACAAGGTTCTTCCAACAGGGGTAAAATACAATGGATTTAAATCTGCCAAAGATTTGTTTTCCAACATAGTAAATCCGTTTTTTGAAAGCACCTCTTTAATGTCATTCTCTGAATAAAAAGAAATCCATGGCTCTCCTACTTTTGTAGCCAATCGCAGAATGGTTTCAGCCTTCTTTTCGGGTTTTGGATAGCCTTTCCCAAAACAGGCTTTAGGATCTTCTTTTAAAAGACTATCCACATAGGACATATAAAACAGCGCATTTGAATCTTTGGTAAGGCTAGAAATCTCTTGCAAAGTCGCATTTACAGCCTCCCTTGTAATATATTGAGAAACTCCCTCAAGCGTAAATATGGTCGATTTATGCTGATCAAACCCTGCCTCCAATAGCCGATCTCTAAGGCTCTGATGGTTAAAGTCGATACTTACATAGGTCACATTCTCTGCATTTGGCAGATCTTTTGGAAGTTTCTTACGCTTTATACCCTGTACTTCGGGCTGGTCAACCTCAAATATCTTAACTGTTGGTGGCAGCTTGAGCCGATGCGCTCGTAGGTCATAACCAGCACCCAGAATCACATATTGTTCTATATTCTTGTCTGTACTTTTCTCTACAAGGTCATCTATAAATCTTGTACGTGATATTAAATGTTCATGAAAACCAGGTGCAAACTTTTGAGTGATCCAAACACTCAGTTTATGACCCATGAGTTTGATGATACCCGCCCCTAGTACAAACCTTTCAGCATAGGGGTCATAGATAACACGTTTATCAACTGCAGCAAGCGATTCGATCCATCGCTGTTTTGCCACTCCCTGTGCGGTGCCGTCCTTTCTAAATATTGAGTCGCTCATAGTTGGTATTTTTTGCTTACTAGTTTTAGATTGGCAAGACATGAGTACAAAATTTAACCTTTTAAAAATAGCGAATTTATAATTTTCGTTTTTGACTAGAACAATGGATAAACTAATGTTCACACATCATCTTTACATAAATTAAAAGCCATCATTATTTTTAACAAAATGGACCTGGCATCAGTTCATGCTATTTTTTATGGTCTTTTTTATGCTTTCGGTATTGGCAACTTATGCTGTCTTATAAATGAAAGCTTATCCCAATATCCTCTTTGAAATTTGATTTTATCATCCTTCATTTCAAAAAAACCACAGCCACGAAGCCCCAAGGGGTCTTTCCATTCCAATATGCCCCAATTCTTGTCTTCAAAAATATTCTCAATGATACACGTCATATCTGCCTGATTGAACTCATTTTCAAACATCTTACGGATCGCAATTTTTCCAACAACGGGTTCATTTGTCACTTGATGATTAATCGCCTCTTCATGATAAAATTCTGAAATTTTTTCAGCGTCCGCTTCATTAAATGCCTCCACCCATTTTTGTATAATCTCTTTTGGTTTCATTTTGATTTTAAGTTTTTATGATAACTGGTTGTAAAGCTTCATAAACAAGCAAACCAAGCTTGACATATTGATATCGTATGGTTTGTATCCCTCTTCAACACGAAGCTCCTGATAAGTTTTCTTTTAGGTTCCAGGTCTGTACTAGCTGCTTTTTGATTGAACATTCGCTTGTGGAACATTACACTATTTCTTACATACTGATCCATATTATGTAAATGACAAGTCCTAAGATTAGCAATAATAGCCCTCTCGTTACATAGGATAGTAATTTGATCATTTTCTTCATTTCCTCCTTATCATTAACCTTGGGGAAATCAGACTGAGGTATTTCTTTCCCTAAAAACAGACATAATGGTTCCCATCCTTGGTCAACAGAATATATAAGCAATTGTTCAGAGGGAACAATATCTATCACCTCCAGAATATGTTGATTATAACGATTAATCGCATCTTGTTTTTGATCCATTGTTCCCTGAAGGAACCTTCCCCAAATTAGTTTTGAGGTCATGGTCGTCATCTTTCTAAACGGAGGAATAAAAAATGACAGCAGTTTACCTTCCCACATGTTAGACATGGCATAAATGGTTTCTGTTGTGCTTCGATACCAGGCTTCTGCCCCTCCCGGATGCAAGGTTAATAGCACTTTAGCCTCCGGATAGGAATTCAGTAATTCTTTCCATACACAGCTGCTTGGATAGTCAATTGTTGCTGAATAATCATGAAAAACTTCGTTCCAATCATGTTGAACATTTGGAGATGATTCGGCTATCCTAAGCCAAAAATTCAAATGATTTTTATTGCCTTTTTTTTGAATCTCTTTCATGTGATAACAAGGAAAGCCAAGCTCATTCAAGGCATGTTGTGTAGACAAAGTTCCCGTTCGTCCAAATCCTGCTCCAATAATTTCTAAACTCATTCTTTAGTATATGTCGTTAACAGTAAAGTTTCTGCACTTTTAATAAAATTAAATTTTCCCAGCTTCAGTGTCAGCTACAGATTAGCATAAAAAACACCTTCATGATTCATAAAAGAGCCATTTCTTTTGTTCAAATCTAATCTTCCCCCCTCAAAATTTGTAGCAGACAAGCCCAACTCCTGATACATACAGGCAGTTGCCGCAAAGTCCCAAATACTCCCTCCTCCGTTTTCTTTTTTCGGAAACTTCAACATGCATGCAGGGCCATTTTCCAGCACCAGGATGGCATTTAATACGGAGCCGGCACCAGAAATCTCTGTCAGGCCTTTCCATCTGGACTTCTTTACCTTTTCTTCAAGCAGACTTTCTATTTCTCTGGCACGAGGTGTATCTTTCAGTTTGCGATCTGTCACATAGGTGAGATGCTCGTTTTGATGCTTAATTTTCCAGGGGCTACCATTTTTAAAGGCCCCAGATCCTTTAACAGCATTATATAATGTATTAGAACTCGGATCAAATACAACCCCTATACAAGGTGTCCCATCTTTTGCGATTAAAGCAATCGCGACAGAAAAGCCGGAATGTCCGTTGATAAAAGCCAGTGTTCCGTCCATCGGGTCAATGCACCAAAAAAAGTCTTTTTCAAATCGACTGCCATTATCTTCAGTCTCTTCCGATAAAAACCCTACATCAAATTCATCACAGCTTGGCAAGAGATGAGTAAGAATTTCTTTTTCACATGCTAGGTCAACGGCAGTAACCACCTGTGAGGCAATGCTGTCTCCCCCTGTCTTTTTCTCGACTTTCACCTCTTCATTCATGTACTTTTGAATGATTTTCCCGGCTGAAAGAGCCGCCTTGATCGCTATATCATTAAGTTGTGTTAGCCTCATTGTTATAGGGTATTGATGACCTCACTTGTTATACGCTCGCTATAGGTATTAATTTTCCAGTGACCGGGACTCCAGCCTTTTAGAAAGCGATGAAAATCTGCCCAGGCTACCCGATACAAAGATCGCCATTCAGTTTCCAATGCTTCATTTCTTTCCGGTAATTCACTTTGTAAATATTCAAAATAGGTATCCAGAATCTGGGCCTCCAATCGTTCACACTCGCTTTCATTCAAACAACTACCAATAAAATACGCCACATCTTTTATCCCACATCCTCCACCTACATACTGAAAATCCAGTCCTGCCACCTGTCCATTTTCAGCAAAACAGAAATTCGCAAGCTTGGCATCACCATGAACAAGGGTTTTATACGTACAGGTATTTAGTTTTTCATCTATACGTGAAGCCGCCTTTTTCAATCGCTGATCATCCAATACTTCCAATTCCTGAGGTCTGGTCTCTAAATGCCAATAGCTTCCAACTTCCCACAATCCCTCTGGAGTTTTACCAAGAAAACTCGAATGAAACTGTGCCAACCACCTCAAGCAAGCGGCTATATCTTCCCAGCTGAGAACCTGTTTTCTCAAATGATACCCTGCTTCATCCAAATCCTCCATAACCATTAGTACCTCGTTATCTAGCGTCTCAATGGCTAAACATTCAGGCAAACGTGCCTTACTCATTGAACTGTATCGCTCATACCAGCATGTTTCTATTTGGTATGATCTCAACTTTCGCTGATGACCAATATCAGTGTTCCATCCTCGGGGATGGTTCTTTGCTTCAGGAAGCTGAACGTGTTTGATCACAACACTATCAACAGCAGCATTCTCCAGTTCGATGCGCATGATATTACCATAACCACTCCACAATTGCTGGATCACCTCTTTTTCAATACAAGAAGTAGCTCCTGTTGCCTGCAAAATGATCGATCTAAAATAGTCATTCATAAGGCCTCAAAAATAACAAAATGTTAGGCGGGAATTGACGAGTACACTTTTCAAAAGAAACGAAGTATTTCATAAATCCATTTCAAATCATTAGTCAAGAAAATCGGTGCCCTCCAATTAAGCCCATAACTCCTGATGTACTTGGGGTCATAAATAACAATCGCCTAGTTCACAGAAGGTGTTATGACAAATTTTCGAAATTCAATAGGGCCATGATCTCCCTGAATCATGATCGGGCCAGGCTCACCTTCATTACTGTCGAGAGAACCACCTGTGATACCAGGTATCGGACGGTTGGAAACAACTTCAACACCGTTGAGCACAATCGTTAAATGCCTTCCAACCAACGTCATTTCATAGGTTTGCCACTCTCCTGGTTTGTTCGCTGCATTGCTTGATGGGGCAATAAATCCGTAAAGACCTCCAATACTCACATGATCAGCTCTTCCCTTTGAATCTTCAATCTGCACCTCGTATCGACCACGCAGGTAGATGCCACTATTACTGCCTTCGGGATATTTGAATTCTACACTAAGCTTAAAATCATCGAATTTTTGATTCGTAATCAAGTTGCCCCCTTTTTCAGGGTTCACCAATACTCCATCCACCATTTTAAACTTATTGTTCTCCGGAATGATCCATCGATCCATATTGTCGGTAAGTAAATTGATGGGATTACCCCAAACCGGAGGCTCGCTTCTCTTCAAACTCGGTGCACGAACTCCTGTAAATTTCAGTTTATTCCCATCAAGCAATTTATAGCCTGAGAGCTTATCATCCTTGAGGCTGAATTCGAAATAAATATCATCGATATCCATCCATTGTGGAGGTATTGTAAAGTGATACTTGTCTTTATCTGCGTCATAGTGTACTTCAGCAATAGGTCTTGCACTTCCTTCATAGCCTACGTAATAGCCCACGAGAGTTGAAAAGCCCGATAATTTGACCTGCAACCATCCTGGAAAACCATCTGATGCCATCAGTCCGTGCCTGAAGGTGCCTAGATTCTTCATTTGATCTTTGTCCATAGTTATGGTAAGATCCCATTTACCAATCAGCTCAGAATTACTTTCAACTCGTTGTGCACTCAAAGAATAGGTCCCAAGGACTGTAAAAACGAATAGAAATAAGATAGTATTAAAAATTTTCATAATGGTAGGTTGTAGATAATAAATAGTTTTTCTTTTGTCAATTACAAATATAACGAAATCCTAGTTCGCAACTATTGTTTGGTATCCGAAATCACTTTTACGGCCAAATTGCTTCTGTATAGCTTCAAAACTAGCTTACCACATAAAAACTTTCTTTTCTTCATGTAAACCAGCGTACTACCCAATGCAGAAATTATGGAAGTCAATTTGAGTTTAC
This sequence comes from uncultured Flavobacteriaceae bacterium, assembly GCA_964419405.1. Lineage (GTDB taxonomy): Bacteria > Bacteroidota > Bacteroidia > Flavobacteriales > Flavobacteriaceae > Lutimonas. The sequence continues at coordinate 525 of CAYQPI010000116.1, read as the reverse complement.
AAGCTTATCATTTTAGCTTTATAATAAGAAAAACACCCAGATTATTTGATCAAGGTGTTTTTTTGGGATTCAACTGAAATCAAAATCTCTTTAATACTCTTCAGCATAAGGAACTGCGATAGGCTCATCGATATCGATTCCATCGTCAATGATAATGACATCTCTTCCATAGTATGGATTAACATGATAACCCGGATGCCCGTGATGGTAATGATGGACACCTCTGTTTGAGCTTGAAGAAGCTGATTGACCACTTCCACAACTTGTTAAAAAGAACGATACTATAAATAATGCTGCGAAAATACTTTTTATTCTGGTTTTCATAATTCTGAATTTTAAAGGTTACTATTTCTCTCTACATCTATAACAGGGATTTTGTAAGGGGAAAACCCTAAAATAGCTTTCAAAAATTCAATTAAACACCAAAGAAAAACGGTTGAGGACAGATTAAACTGCCATCAACCGTTTTGTTTTTAACTAATTCGAATTCAGAATTCTGTCTTATTGTTTGTTAAAATCAACACT
>CAYQPI010000115.1:0-15479 GCA_964419405.1 uncultured Flavobacteriaceae bacterium | reverse complement strand
TCTTGTATGAATGGCGGGCCACCCAAAAATTCCTTTTACTATTCCAGTTTTAGTGTGAATATTGACCCATTTTGAAGTCGCGATTTGGTGATCACTTCCTCCATTTCGAATCACATAGATTAGGCCATCATCAGTAATATAATTGACATACCAGGAAATTTCATCTGCATGACCTTCAATGACCACCTTAAAATCCGCCTCAGGATTTATGACACCTACGGCCGTACCATAGTTGTCTGTAATAAACTCATCTACATAAGGTTTTAAATATTCCATCCATATTTTCTGACCTTCAGACTCATATCCTGTAGGTGAAGGATTGTTTAAGTATTTTTCTAAAAATGATATAGATTTCTTATTGAGGATTTTCTTGCTCGCCATAGTTATAGTTTTATACGAAATTAAGAAATATCACATAATATTAAGAGAAAACAAGAGACATATTCATAAATTTGCAGATCAGTTGAACGATCCTGTCATACTACCTAAAATGAATGTATTGAGACAAACTGTATGAAAAAGAGTATTGTCATATTATTTTTGTTTTTACCACTAATTCTGTTCTCCCAAGAACCAGAGAGTAAAAATTCCATAGACGAGTTTTATATTATAAAAAACGACTCTTTGACCATCCCCTTAGATGAGGTCTTGGTTCTGGATCGGCGAGAATTTAAATCGAAAAAAGAACGTCGTTATTATTACTGGTACTATAAAAAAGTGCAGAAAGCATATCCATTTGCTAAAATGGCTTCAGACACCCTGCTCTATATCAATCAGGAACTTGCCGAAATAAAATCGAAAAGGAAAAGAAAGAAAAAGATCAAAGAAATGCAAAGCTATATGGAAGGCGAATTTTCTGAACAACTGAAGAAACTTACGCGTACCGAAGGTAGGATCCTAATCAAACTGATTCATCGTCAGACAGGAGAAACCATGTATGAACTGATCAAGGAATACAGAAGTGGCTGGAAAGCTTTTTGGTATAATTCAACAGCCAATATGTTTCGTTTATCGCTAAAAAAAGAATACCTTCCAGCTGAAGAGGGCCTCGATTTTATCGTTGAAGATATCCTTCAACGATCCTTTATCAATGGAACACTTGAAAACCAGGAACCAAAACTAAACATCGATTATTTCAAACTTCTGTCGCAATATCAAGACATTGATGTAGAGAAAGAAATTACCGAATATATTGATAAATACATGAAATAATATCATCCACCTGGTAAGGTAGAGGCATTTGGATCCATTCTGTGTTCCCTGTCCTCAAAATCAGCAGAAATCATTTTAACCTGCTTGTCAATTTCAGCTTTATCGGTCATATATTTAGGAGCCAGCGATTCCTTTCCTGGAAACTCTTCAATCATCATGGTGGTAGACGGGAAAGCAAATTCTACGCCTAAAGCCGCTGCCAACCGAACAATTCCCATGTGCAGAATGTGTTTGGACTCTTGTTCCTGCCCCCAGTCCAGTCCTTTAAAATAAACGTTGATCATAATGTTCAAGGAAGAAGATCCGAAGGATATAAAATCGACATTATACGATTGACTTTTTGTAGAAGGGTGTAAAGCAATTAGCTTTTTGATCCCCTCGATAAAGGCTTCCATCAATTCTGGAGGGGTATCGTATCTCACCCCAACTTCAGTGGTATACCTTCTAAAAATTCTCAATCCTTTGTTATTAATGTCTGCTTCTGATATTTTACTATTTGGAACCTGGTATAAGGTCGTATCTGCAGCACGAATCTTTGTCGATCTGAACCCTACTCTTTCAACAGAACCTTCTACTCCTCCAAATTCGATCCAATCATCTAATTGAAACGGTTTATCTAAAAAGATGACCATGGTCCCTATTAAGTTTTTCACTGAGTCCTGGGCAGCAAAAGCAACAGCTACCCCACCAATAGAAGCACCTGCCAACACAGTTGCAGGGTCTACTCCAAAAAGTGTGAGAATATGCAAGAAACCAATCAAGATGACAAAACCTTGCAACACTTTATTTAGAATTGGTGCCAATTGACGGTCTAACTTTGTCTTTTCTTCAGCTTTGTGTTCATGGTAAAAATTCAGCACTACTTTTAGCAACTTGAGAACCACAAAGATCCAAAAAACAGTCTCTGCTATTCGAAGACCTGTCAACATCAAGGCATTCAATTTGACCATCTGCAAGGAAGGTAAGACTTTATTTATGAATCGGATGATGACTATAAATACGATGGGCTTTGCCAGTTCATGCAATACCGCCATGGTTCTTCCATCCGATATCTTTCTAAAAAACAAGCGCTGAAGTAGTCTCAATATAAAGAACATGATGGGTTCAAGGATGTAGAACAGGATGACACAAATAATTAGTGTTATCAATACAGCCACCGGTTTCCAGATCAATACATCATTTACAGTTGTCTTGAAAAATTCAGGGAATCTTTCGTTGAACCAAGAAAATTCAATTGGAAAAGTATCCTTATAGACCTTATCAAGGTTCTCAATGGTTTCTTCCGAAAAATACCAGTTCTTTCCATGTTTTTCTATATATACTTCAGGTAGTCTTACAGGAAACGGAGCATATCGATTCGCATTATGCTCCAAGGTTCTTACCCCAAAATCAACTGTGTCAATATAATTTGCGTCGATGGGTACTTCTGAAAAGTCTATGATCAATCCATTCCCATCAAAAATCTCTTTGATTCTTTTCGCGACAAACTGGGCTTCTCCTTTTGGGAGTCCTCTGACAGTGGCCGCAGATTTTTCAATGTCATAATTCTCTGGCATTAAAAAATATATATGGGTGTAAAGGGTCGCATTAGGTGTGCTCAAATCAATTTTCTCTTCTTTCTGTGCTAAAGAATTGAAACCTACAAGAAGTAATAAAAGGAGTAATTTTTTCATATCAAGGAGTTTGGATATGGCTAATTTAACAAAATTAAGTTAAATAAAAACTCGATGCTACCTCAAGAAATTGTGTCCTATAAAAGTAAGGAATGACCAACTTCTAGGAACGTGAAGATTTGCGTTTATTTTTTAAGACACTCGTATAGCCTCCCTTAGAATGACCATGGGATTGGTTATTTTTGGCGCCCTTACCTGACTTCTTCGTATCGGCCGGAAGTAACCTTTCAATCAAGTCATTTCTACCAACCTTTTGAAGGGTATTTCGAATCCAGTTTCGGTTTTCCTTTTTGTACCAAAAAAAGAAACGATGCTGTTCATCTTTCTCTTTCTTGGATTTTGGAACATAAGACTTCTTTAAGGTATAAGGATGATAACCACTATAATAGATCACGGTAGCCACTGTCATCGGTGTAGGCGTAAACCCTTGCACCTGTTCCAGTTGAAAGCCCATATCTTTAGTTTCTGCTGCCAGATTTGCCATATCTTCTAATTGACTCTCCGGATGATTTGAAATAAAATAAGGGATGAGTTGTAAATTCAATTTTTTTCTAAGGTTGATCTTGTCAAAAGTCTTTTTGAATTCATGAAAATAAGAAAACGAAGGTTTTCTCATTAACTTTAAGACCGGATCTGAGGTGTGCTCAGGAGCCACTTTCAACCTTCCGGAAACATGTTTGGTCAATACCTCTTCGGTATAATCATCCAGTTCTTTTGGGTCAGCATTCTTATTGAACTCAGGCACCAGCATATCATAACGAATTCCACTACCAATAAATGATTTTTTAATATTTGGATTCTTGTCTATGGCCTGATACAATTCGGTCATTGGTTGATGAGAAGTATCTAAATTATGACAAATCACTGGTGAAATACACGAAGGTGCCACACAACTATCGCAAATGCTTTGCACCTTTCCTTTCATCTGATACATATTGGCAGAAGGACCTCCAACATCAGATAAATATCCTTTGAAATCAGGCATTTCTGTAACGGCTTGAACTTCTTTAAGCACTGATTCCTGACTTCTGCTGGCAATAAATTTTCCCTGATGTGCTGAAATTGTGCAAAAACTGCAGCCTCCAAAACAGCCCCTATGGGTATTGATCGAAAACTTGATCATTTCATAGGCAGGGATAGGTCCCCTTTTCTCATATTTTGGATGTGGTAATCTTGTATACGGCAGGTCATAAGACGCATCAATCTCTTTTTCGGTCATGGTCGGAAACACAGGATTGATGACCAGCGTCTTTCCTCCTACTTTTTGAAGGATTCTTCTGCCATGAATTTTATTCGATTCCTGCTCTATTGTCTTGAAGTTGGCAGCAAATGTTTTCTTATCTTTTAAACAAGCCTCATGAGAACTAATTTCCTTATCCTCCCAATGCTTATTTTTTGGCAAATTCTCATCTGAATCCAGTAAAAAGGCCGTTTGCCTGATCGTCTTTAAAGAGTTAAATGGTACTCCTTTCTTTAATAAACTAACCAATTCTCGTAAGGGTTGCTCGCCCATACCATACACCAAAAGATCTGCTTTTGAATCAACCAATATGTTTGGCTTGAGTGAATCGCTCCAGAAATCATAGTGGGTAACACGTCGTAAAGAAGCTTCTATTCCGCCAATAACAACGGGTACATCAGGGAACTTTTCTTTGAGAATAGTACTGTAAACCGATGTCGCATAATCGGGTCTAAACCCTTTTTCACCATTTGGCGTATACGCATCTTTGTCACGACGTCTTTTATTTGCCGTATAATTGCTAACCATAGAGTCCATGGCTCCAGAGGTGACCGCAAAAAACAAATTGGGCGTGCCCAACTTTTCAAAGTCCTGAAGGTTGTCATTTACATTTGGCTGAGGCACAATGGCAACACGCAATCCATAACTCTCTAAAATACGTCCCAAGGCAGCAGGACCAAAAGCAGCATGATCAACATAGGCATCACCACTGAATATAATAACATCCAGATCCTCCCACCCTCTGATCTTCATCTCTCTTCGGGTAGTTGGCAACCAATCTGATAACTGATGTCTTTTTTGCATTTTGCAAAGATACGGTTATTTCGTACATCAAGCACTAGGCAAATAAACAAGCCCTGAACCTTGTATTAAGATAAACGTTACTCTGAAGTTCCAAAGCTATTGTGCAGTGGCATTCTTAATTAACTGAGTATAAAAATAAAATGCTGTTTCAAAGTCAGCCACGGCGATACGTTCATTCAAACCATGTATAGATTTCACATTGGATTTGTTGATTCTCGTTGGCAAAAATCTATAAATTTGATTTGACAATTTCCCAAAATGCCTGGCATCTGTCGCAGCAACAACCATATAAGGACTTACCAGTGTCTCCGGATAAACCTCAGCAATTGTTTTGTGCAACATCGTAAATTCTAAGGCCTCATAAGAAGAAACCTTTGAAGGTTCCGTATTAAAATTTCCTTCATCGATTATAATTCTGTCATCGTCAATGATGGTCTTTACACGATCTTTAACCTCAGCAACTGAAGAACCAGTGATAATCCTAAAATTTACGGTAGCCTTTGCGGTTAAGGGTATGATATTGTCTTTAACACCGCTGTTAAATATAGTTGGAGAAGTCGTCGTTCTCACCAAAGCATTCCCTGAAGGGGAGCCTTCATAAACACCCACGATCATATTCTCAAAAAGACCTGCATTGGCAAAAGCCATTCTATTCACAAACGACATTTCGGGACCCAAATAGCTTAAAAATCCTTCAATGGGTTGAGAAATAGATGCTGGAAAGGGCTTGGACTTTAACTTATGTATTGCTGTTGACAACACGTCAATCGCAGTTTCTTTGCTCGGCATGGAAGAGTGACCTCCTTCAATTTCGATAGATAATTGTATGGATACAGATCCTTTTTCTGCTATTCCTATAAGCGCCACATCTTTATCGATTCCAGGCACCATTCCACTCGAAATAATCCCTCCTTCATCCAAAATAAAAGCAGCCTGAACTCCCAAGGATTCGAGATGAGACGCAATAGCCTTAGCTCCATATACGCCTCCAATTTCTTCATCATGACCAAAAGCCAAATACATGCTGCGCCGAGGTTGATACCCTTCTTTCAGCAAAGCTTCTACTGATTCTAAAATCCCAATAACACTGATCTTATCATCCATAGTGCCTCTACCCCATAAAGTATCATTGACAATAGCTCCGTCAAAAGGTTCTTCCTTCCAGTACTTTCTGTTTTCGTCAATCACAGGAACTACATCCAAATGCCCCATCAAAATGACTGGTTCTAAAGCCTTATCAGTTCCCTGCCAATAATACAAATGACTAAAATCATTAATGATCTGATGCTCAAGTAGAGAATCGGTCAGAGGATAGGTTTTATCTAAAAAATGATTGAATTTTAAAAACTGGATGGAATCGAAATCTTCCATATTCTCAGGAGAGACAGTTTGAATTTTGATGGCCTCAGAAAAGTTTTTCAATATATCAGTTTCAATGCCTGCTCTGCCGATTGGTTCAACCTGAAGTTGTTTCGAATCAGCTGTAAACGTATTGAATAATAGATATCCTACAAGAATTATCACCAAAACGAAAATTAACAGGAATATTTTTTTTATCAATTTCATACCAATGAGATTATGTACAAGTTCAAACCAAGCCGCTAACTTACATTTTTTCTACCGTTTCCTTCAGTTTATCATTCATCATTTCAAAACTCCATCTGGTGTTTACATCCAACTTTTTCCAAAAGAAAGAAACCAGAAATCCAGAGAATTCCTCCCGTTGAATAAATTTGGTCTTATCATTTTCGAGTGCTATCAATTCAAAACAATGCCTTCCGTCAAATACACCTCTCGAGACCAATTTGCCCAGCCAACTAAATTCTATATTCTCATTATAGGTCATACAAACAGGGGTGAACTGCATAGATCTCGAGCCTAAAGGTTGTAAATTGACTTTGAACTTTGACCCTTCAAAGACCTCTCCTTCAATGGAGGTAATAAATGGATTCCAGTCAGGGTAAGCATCAAAATCTGTAAGTACCTGCCAAACTTTCTCCACCGGAGCATTTATCAAAATCTCCGTTTTGATCTCTTTCATGATTAATTATTTTAGACCATTTCAAATATAGTTATTTTCAAACGCCATATTAACTGTTTAGAACAGATACTTGCCTCTTTTCTTGCATGCGTAAATTTCTTTCTAATTCTAATAATCGCTGAATTCTAAAAAAACTTTTTCAAAAATTCGACTGTATTATTGAAAATAAAATTTTCAACTATGTCTTCGGCACTGATGCTTTTGTTTGCTTCCATTTCGAAGTCCTTAAGGGATCCAGAATCTATAAATAATTTCGCCTCAATAAGTAACGTCTCTCTGAGCAAGGGAAGTTCAGCAGCGGTCCAAAATCCATTGAGCGGATTAATTGTCCCATCAAAGTCACTACCAATACAAACAGTGCTCCAGGCGTAAAGCCTGGCCTTATCCAAGACCTCAGCGACATGTTGAATCTGTCTCCAAATAATCATTGTTGATGCTTTAATTGCAGATTCAGTATCTATTTCAAAAATTGACTTTTTAATTACTTTTCTGTTGGCCAATCTGTTTCCATCCATTTGCAAAGCAAATAAACCTTGTGTTTTCGCAATAGCTATTAACTCTTCATCAAAAAAGTTTATGGCATCATTACTGAATAAATTCGGGTCAATGGATCCATGATGCTTACCATTTAAGTCAAGACCTGTAACTGCTCCATGACTCACAATTACTGGAAATTTATTATCATAATCATTTTCTATTATTGAAAAATACGCTGTTCTCGACTTTAAACTCATATGTTTAATGTCGATATAAATAGGTTTATCACCATCTACTAAAAGTGCCTTAACCACTTTTAAACCCAGTGTCGAGAAACCATTAAATAAATTCTCAGATTGATCAACCAAAGGGCCTAACCTTTCAAGACTTCTGGCATGCCCGCATAGATCATTATTGAAATTATGGGCCAGGGTAATAAAAAGTGGTGGAAACTTCCATTGCTTTACTTTGGCAATATTGCCTAAAACTTCTTCTTCATTTGTAGCTTTTCCATAGATCTCAAGTCCTGAGTTGAAAACATGGGCCCCTTCAATCGTAGTGATCATGGCTGTTGAATTAGCATCTTCCAAGATATGCTCCACACCAAGCCAGGAATCCACAAACCTCCATTTACGTTTAATCCCATCTACTTTCTGATCCATAACGCTATCCAACAAAAAGTGATACTCATTTTCAAGATCTCTAAAATAATCACAGTGTTTTTGAATAAATCGAATTCTTTTAAAACCAACACCGGTAATTAAGTTTGCAAACCTTGCGGATAGTGGACCATTTAAAAATCCGTTAATAAAGAATCCTTTTTCAAATGGGTATAAGGAAATCGTTGCAATCTTAACCTGTGCCCTTGACATAGTTGTTAAATCAGCCTGCCTAAACCTCGTCATCCCAGTAATGGCGTTAAATACCTTAGAAAACCAGCTAGGTGGAGAAATATACCACAACATTGATTTCTTTTTAATTCCCATAGATTTTTCAGAGAATGAATGTCCAAAGGTCTTAAGGTTTGGATGACAGTGTAAATCGGCAAATTTTATAGGGTCAGGTGTCATTGAAGATACATCAAAAGGATTATTTAATATGCTTGAATTCTAGTCATTTTCAGCGTTTGACTTTATTAATTGATAATGGAAATTCAAAGCCTCAGTTAGTGTATAACATCTATATCCCAAGTTATTTTCTGCGGCATATTCCTCTACTACTTTTGTAAGTTCGGGTGCGAATACTGCACTGACTCGTGGAAAAAGATGATGAATAATATGAAAATTAAAATTCCCTAAGAGATTAACACATATCCAATTGTTCATTCTAATATCATTTGTGGTACTGAATTGATGTGCCAACCAACTATTGCTTAAATGACCGGCCTCATCGGGCAAAGGAAACTCATTTGTGCTATTGGCGTGCGGGGTTAATAGAATCAAAAGAGCAAATACACCTGCTACCACAATTAAAAAAAGCATCGCTCCTATTGCTTTAAAAGGGGCTACCCCTTGAAGAATAGGGACAATAGTGGTGTAAAACACAAAAAACGATTTAAAAAAGAACAATTTAACATACTCTACCCTTGGTATTTCAACGACCTTTCGGATGAGTTGCTTATCACTGAAATAATCTTTAAAATCCCTTACAAACACCCAGTTGACCAAATACAAGGGGTAAAAAATAAAGATTAAAAAATGTTGAATCTTATGTACTTTCTTTTTAGAGTCGTGGGGATAAATTCTAAACAAACTTGCTTGTTCAATATCTGAATCCCAGCCCGCAATATTCTGATAACTGTGATGCAAACGCATATGCCGTTTCTTCCAAATAAAACTATTAGAACCAATCAAATCAAAAAAATACAACAAGTATTGATTATGCTTTTTCTTCTTGAAAATATTATTGTGAACTGCCTCATGCACCATGTTTAAGAATACAAGCACTGTTAGAATTCCCATTAAACCGTAAAGCAAAAAAAAGACCAGTGTAGAATCGTAAAATTTTGTCGAAAGCAAATAAATGCCAACATAGAGCAATGGAAAAAAAACAGCTCGAATTTTAGCATATGTCCTTCGTTTTGCCGGCAGGTGTTTTAATTCTTCATTTACTTTTTTCTTTATTGCATTAAAATGCAGTTTATCAGATTCCTTATGAATAAATGTTATTTTTTTTACCATCACCAGCCACTTTGAAGCATCTGGTCTATAGAATAGATCCAGCAGTAACAAAATCAATTGCTACTCTGTCATCAAATGAAGAATGCTCAAAACAAGCCGAAAAGTTGCAATTGCTTAACTCTAATTTACTAAAAATAAATGAAAATGAAATTGTCAAAATTTAATCTTGATCAATAGTTATTCTTTAATAGGTCTAAATAGCTGATGTTTAATCTTTAAAAAGACCATTTATATCTCACAAATAGGGCATAACCACTATTGACCAATGGGATACCCATACTATCTTGAATCTCATCCATATAATAAAATTGTCCTATCCCTGCCAGCTCCATATTGTTCGCCATGATATAATTGATCGTTGGCCCTACATACATAAAATTTCCTACTGGTCCGTAGATACCAGATAAGGTTAATCTCCATAAAGGACTTAAGTCATAGGCACTACTCCCAAAAAAAGCCCATTTTGTTGGAAAAAGATTTTTCGGACTCAGATCCTGAAACAGCACATCCTCCAATCCACCAGACATGTCCTCCGCCCCAAAACCGTTGTATAGGGTTTCAAATTGAAGGTTTAAAGAACTCTTAAAAGTATAATCATAATGCAATGTTATAGTCGCTTTTCCATTTTCCATATCATCTTCTACAGGATGAAAATAAGTGAACTCTCCGCTAAATCCTCCACCTGCAATACTTCCTGAAAATCCTCCTCCAAGCACCAGGTCAGTTTCCGTGTAAATTCCGCTTAAAAACTGAATATCATAGCCTTTTGTATTAAACCTATAGAAAAGAGAAGAGGTGACTTTTCCATCTGCATCCAGGGACGTAGATAATTCTAACTTACTTGATTGCCCAATATAATATTGCATTCTGAACGCATCGCTGCCAGGGCTTTCTGCATAATCAAAATCGAAGTAAGAATATGAATTAAAAAGGTCATTCGGATTCCATACAAACGTCTGCCCCCAATTAATTCGCTGACGCCCAAGAGTTACTTGAAAATTACCTGTTGTATAATCAAGCATAAAACGATCAAATTGGGATATTCCAATCCAATTCTCCTGATCTGCCCATACCCAGGTCAAATTAAAATAACCATTATCTCGGCCAATAAAACCACTGTAATCCGGTATGGAAGAAACCGTATTACCTACAATAACGCGATTTCTAAGACCAGCTGTAAAAGTGAATTTGTCACTTATGTACCAATTAAGGTCCATACGATTGTGGACAACTCCTTCTAAAAGCCAATCCCCATCATCAATGGTCTGCGCCGATCCCAACCCTTTAAGGTAGCCTTTTAACATCCAATTCTCCTGTCCATAAAAAAAAGTCGTTACAAAAACGATAATACAAAAGGATAGGTATCGTTTAATCATGAGTATGATTGCTAGTTAGCGCTTTCTTAGCTATTCTTGATCTTGTCTGAGATTACTTTACCATCTTCAATGGTAATTACCCTTAGGGCCTTTTCCATGACCCGTTTGTCATGAGTCGCAAAGATAAAGGTCATATTTTCTTCCTCGTTTAACCTCTTCATAATGTCAAGCAATTGGGTAGTGGCGTGAGAATCGAGGTTTGCAGTTGGTTCATCAGCCAGAATAAATTGAGGTTTGGAAGCCAAAGCCCGGGCAACAGCTACTCTTTGCTGCTCTCCTCCTGACATCTGATTTGGTCTGCTATTAATCTTATCTCCCAAACCGACAGATTCCAGCAAAGATGCTGATCTTTTTTCCATTTCCTTTTTATCCCAGTTCTGCAACTGCATAATAAATTCAACATTTTCCCTGGCCTTAAGCACCGGTATCAAGTTATATGCCTGAAAGACAAATCCAATATTTCTCAACCTAAAATCAATAAGTGCATTTGACGATAGATCAGACATATTACTTCCGTCTACAATTACACTCCCTGAGGTAGGTTTTTCAAGACCACCAATCATATTCATCAATGTGGTTTTACCGCAGCCCGAAGGACCTACAATTGCCGCAAATTCACCCTTCTGAAACTCCAAATCAATTCCATTTACGGCGTGAACCGGTACCTCGGTTTCATGATATGTTTTTGTAAGTTTATTTACTTTTATAATACTCATAATATGTCTTTATTCAATGCCTATTTTTTTAATAGTTTTCTACACCGTTCTAATAGCTTCTGCCGGATCCAACTTTAAGCCTTTTAATGCTGGATAGACCGATGCCAATAATCCTATCAGAATAACCATAATCGTAATTTGAATATAGCGATAGCCTTCAAGCAAAGGATAGGTGATCGCACTATAGCCAACAGATTCCATTCCTTCTGCCATTGAAGAAATATCGATCCCTGTAGTTCCAAAATATTGTATCAATAAAACGCTGAGTACCTCTCCGATAAAAGCCCCAACCAAGGCCAAAAAAATGGTCTCCAACATGATCATAACAAAGACCCGTTGCTTCGTCATTCCTATGGCCATCAACATACCTATTTCTCTGGTTCTTTCTAAGATAACCATCAACATGGTATTGACTATACCAAACCCAAGGGCTCCCAGAATAATTAGCATAAAAATACCCATCATGATATTCATATATTCTGTAAGAAAGCTAATATAGGGTTGAATTTCCGACCAATCTTCACTAAGAATTTCAGGAAATTCTTTTTGAAAATTCTCCGAAATAAGGGCAGCCTCTGTATAGTCATATAATAAAATATCTATTTCATGTGAATGATTTGAAGGTATTTCAAGTAATCCGGACAGATCTTGACTCTCTACGAAAACATGTATTTTATCCCAGGTACTGTTGTCTGTCTTAAAAAGACCAACAACCTTAAAAGCAGCCCCGGTAATCTCTCCATTATAATCCTGGAAAGTCAGCACAATCTTTGATTTCAACTTAATCTGTAACTCTTTCGCCAAGGCCTTAGAAACCACTATCCCATTTTTGGATTTTGATTCAAAAAAACTACCGGACTCAGCATCTATTTTTTTATACAACTCAAAAACTTGCTTTTCACGTTCCTTATCTATTCCGATTAAGGTAACACCCATATTCTTATTGGCAGTGGCCGCCATCGCAGAAGTTTTTAGTCTGCTAGTTACTGCCTTAACCTTCTCATTTTTAGAAACTTCTGAAAGCAATGCATCAGTATCCTTAATCGTCTTTTTGACATCGAAATTATCAGAGAATTCAGGTTGATGAAATTGGATATGAGCAGTTTCTAAAGAAAAGGTGTTTTTTACCCTTTGAATAGCCATACCATTCATCCAAGCCGAGGCGAATAGACCACCTACTAATCCTGATGCAATGGCAAAAATAACGACAGCACTTCGCATTTTGCTGCGCCAAATATTCCTCCAAGCTAATCTAACTAACATCATAATTCTAAGATCTTAAACCTTCTGCAACCTTTAACGTCATAATCTTTATAGTGGGATAGGACATCGCTATAAGCATCAAAATAGAAATGGCGATTCCTTGAAAAAGAAAAATTTGTATATCGAGACTCATAGGCATCACTGGTTCAAAATTAAAATCTTTCATCGCCTCTACGGCATCTCCAGTAAATTCAATTGGATTAAAATAAAAATAAAACATTACCGGTAAACTAATAGCAATACCTGCCATTACCGCAATAGTGGTAAGAAACATCAACTCAACAATGATAACCAAAGCCAATTTACTTTTTTGCATTCCCACTGAAATCATTACAGAGAACTCTCGCATCCTCTCATTTGTCATCATCAGAACCGTGCCAAAAATGCCAAAGGCAATTACCAGATAAAGAATAGAAATCATGATGACACCCCCGGCGTTATCGGTTTCAATCATCTGTAAAAGTTCTTTATTCATTGCCATCCAATCCATCACATCATATTTTTCCATATCCAACTTAGAAATAGCCAGATTTTTCACAGCCTCAACGTCCTCAATATCATTAAGATCAAAGACCAAGGCAGTTAACTGATCTCCGGTTGAAAAAAAATTTTGCGCTGCCGGAAGAGGCATATAAACGGTACCCCTATCCATTTCCGGTGTTGGCAATTTTAAAATTCCCTTTATGGGAAAAAGACCTGCCGCAGTTGCACCGTGATAACCTGAAGATATTAATACCAAGGTGTCATTCACCTTTACTTTCAAAAATTTAGCAAGACCGGAAGCAATTAAAACTGATTGATCCTCCGCATTAAAGAATTCACCTTCTTTCAGATATGACTTTATTTTTGTCATTTTGTCCTCTTTCTCGGGTATCACTCCTAAGACGGCAACACCTTTGGTTGATTCCCCTGATGATGAAAGTGCAAAAGACTCGAGTCGTGGAATCAAAACGTTCAACCTATCATCCGCTCCAAGCTCTTGAATGACTTTATTATCTATAGAAAAAACATTATTGATATTTTTGTCGTCCCAATAGCCCTTGTGCTGAATCTGGAGATATCCTGAATATGATTTTACAGCATTTTCCTTCATTTTCTCGTAAGAACCCTTCCCAAAACCACGCATAATTATAGCAAAGAACAAGGCAAACATAATGGACCCTATGGTAATTAGAGTTCTTCGCTTGTTTCGCCAGACATTTCGCCAAGCTATCTTCAGTATGGTATTCATAGAATGGATTTTAAACTATCGGATGCGCTTCATATTCTGCTGAGAAAAATAAGATTCCGGGAGATCTATATCAAACTCCATCTCCTGGATATAAATAACAGTCTTTTTACCTTCTTCATTCGCTGGGACAATTTCTATTCTGGTCGGAACAAGTCTTCCGTCCATTGTTTTAAAATCATAACCGAAATCACTTTTTACCAAATCATCGTCTTCATCGTAATATTCAGATTTAATCTGGATAAATTCATCGGTTGTAATCCACTTGTAAACCTTGGCCCAAATTACCGCAGCCTCTTCTTTCGGTAGCATTTTAATTTTATAGGTATTATGTCCTTCTATTTCCTCTTGGAGTTCCAAAGTATGCTCGTAATCCAACACCATAGAACTCTCTTTTAAAATATCATCGTTGGTATAGTCAGATCCCATCCAACCCTGAGACATCATAGAGGCGGGAATTTTGATCATTCGACTAATGGAAGGCATCCAGTTCCACATTTCTGTTTTTCTCTTCATAAACACCTGGCCCTTATCCTTAGCTGGGGCTGTTATATAGGTCATGGAATAATCAAGTCCTCTCCCCCAGCTTTTCATTGAAATATTTCGCTTCCAGCTGGGTCTGATAATTTCCATTTCCATTTTGGTGTGATTGGTTTTGCCCCTCACTTTTTCATCGGCTTTCTCAATAATTTCAATCGCCGTTAGTTCCTGAGCATATAGTCGATCATGGTTTAATAGGGTGATAAAAACAAGGAAAAAAACAAAGGATAAATGTCGAAATTTCATAGCAGTTAATCTAAATGAAATGATGTTTAAAATTAACTATTTAAGAAACGAAAACCAAGTGATGTGTGATAATAATACCGATGCCCTTGGAGCTGAGCCCCTCGGAAATAATACCATCAGTTCTGACCGCCTCGGAACTCACCCCCTCAGTTCTCACCCCCTCAGTTCCGATACCCTCAGCTGCGATACCCTCCTGAAGTCTAATACTGATGAAAAGCCTGCGACACAAAATGAAGTACTTCTGGCAGAGATTCGCGCCAATATGTCCAGTTATGAGCTCCATCCCGAACGCGGTATTCATGTGGAATCTCCTTCTTTTTCATTTCGATATGAACCAGACTATTCCCTTCGAATAAAAAATCATCATCACCGCAGTCGATATACCAGCGCACTGATGCAATCTTTTCTTTATCCATTTTCTTTACCAGCTCAACTGCATTATGATGTTCAAAATAATTCTGAAGATCATCGTCTGATATTTTT
>CAYQPI010000114.1:0-2407 GCA_964419405.1 uncultured Flavobacteriaceae bacterium | reverse complement strand
CCAAAAGTTACGGTTCAAAAATCTAATAAAGAGATTTTTGACTATCTGTCAAATGTTGAGAATTTTGAACATATCATGCCTAAGAACATTGATAAGTTCGAAGCTGGTAAGGAATCTTTTCTGTTTGCATTAAAAGGCATGCCAGAGATTGAATTAAAGCTGGAACAGCTTGAATCTCCAAATAAAATCGTGTTGGGTTCTGCCAATGAAAAATTTCCATTTAACCTAACAGCCGATATTGAAGAAGCAACTGCAGACAGTAGCAACGTCCAACTGTTATTTGACGGTAAATTCAATCCAATGGTGGCCATGATGGTTAAAAAACCGCTTCAAAAATTTATTGACACTCTGATCACTAATATTGGTGAGAAATAAGGAGATTCATTTAAAGGTAGATCACTTCCTTAAAATTGAATTGCCTGATAGCTTCACTTTCATCTTCCATAAGTAGTTGTCCTTCTTTGGATACTCCTCTGATGATACCCATAAACTTGGAGCCGGACGCATCCTGAAACATATGTGCCTTGTCTTTTCTGTACAAAACGGCTTCATATGCCTCTATCAGTTCATCATATCTATTGTCAAAAACCAACTCAAATCTGTTTTGTATAGAATTGAGTACATCCTGAAGAAAGACATCGCGATCCACAGTTTGACCAGTCAATTGTTTTAAGGAAACTGCCATGGGAATTTCTGCAGGGAATTTATCCTGATTCAAATTAAGACCCATCCCGATAATACTATGGGTAATCTTGTCACCTGACAAGGTATTTTCAATTAAAATCCCCCCTAACTTTTTAGATACTGACATAATGTCGTTTGGCCATTTAATAGATAATTTTGGCAATTGATAGCGTTCTAAATACCTGAAAATACCCAAGGAAACGGCACAATTGACCATAAATTGATCTGCTGCTTTCATCGCATCAAAACGAAGCAATATGCTGCATATCAAATTTTTACCATTCTCAGAGTGCCAGGAAGCATTCTTCTGCCCTCTCCCATGACTTTGAAAATTTGCCGTAACAGCTGTCCATTTTCCAAGGTCTTTATTTTTCGACATTTGTCGCAAAAAAGAATTTGTGGAATCTATGGCATCAAGTTTGAATAGATACATGTAGAATTGCAATTGTCAGTCATCTAAAGTGATAAAAATGTGATACATTTGCAAGAAATTTTGAAACAAATTAATGACAAATAAAATAGTTAATTCGGATCTTTTGATCACGGAAATCATAAAGGGAATTGAAGAAGTAAAAGGCGAAAATATTTCTATAATTGATCTTAGAGACATTGAAAACACTGTTTGTGACTACTTTGTTCTATGTGATGGAACTTCAAACACCCAGGTAAGTGCCATCGCAGCCTCCATCCAAAAAACCGTAAGTAAAAGTATTAAAGACAAGCCTTGGCACGTTGAAGGAGAGGCAAATGCCGAATGGATTTTGCTCGATTATGTAAATCTCGCTGTACATGTTTTTCAAAAGCATGTGCGAGAATTTTACAATTTAGAGGAGCTTTGGGGTGATGGTAAAATCACAAACATTGAAAGTGCTTATTAATTGAGCAACAATCGTTAAATTTGACACATGAAAAAAGAAAATTCAAATAAGGACAATAATAGCCCATTCAAGCAATTCAATTTCAAATTCAATTTTTATTGGATTTACGGAATTATCTTTGCCTTGCTCATTGGCTATCAATTGCTTAATAGTTCTGACCTTGCCAGTAATAAGCTTACTCAGAATGAATTCAAAGAAATTCTGAATGACAATGATATTGAAAAAATTCTCATCGTTAACGGAGATATTGCCCAACTCACTATTAAAAGTGAGGCCTTAAACACCAAGGACAAGTATAAAAAATACAAAAATCCGTCTATATTCGGACAGACAGCTCCTGTTTATATTTATGATTTTGGAGATCTGCAGAATTTTGAAAAGAACCTTGAGACTGCCAAAGGAGAGTTCGAACTTGATTTTGATAAAGACAATACAACGAGAACTAGCTTCTTTGATTCTTTTTTAGTCTGGCTTCCATTTATATTTATCATCGGTTTATGGATTTTCTTTATGAGAAGAATGTCTGGCGGTGGTGGCGGCGGAGCCGGTGGTCAAATTTTCAATATCGGAAAATCAAAGGCCAAAGTCTTTGACGAGAACACGAAAGTTAGAACTTCTTTTAAAGATGTAGCAGGTCTTGAAGGCGCGAAAGAAGAGGTACAGGAAATCGTAGATTTCTTAAAAAATCCTGATAAGTATACGAGTTTGGGTGGAAAAATCCCGAAAGGAGCTTTATTAGTGGGCCCTCCTGGTACAGGTAAAACCTTGCTTGCCAAAGCAGTAGCAGGAGAAGCTGGCGTACCGTTTTTCTCATTATCAGGATCTGATTTTGTTGAAATGTTTGT
>CAYQPI010000113.1:0-9105 GCA_964419405.1 uncultured Flavobacteriaceae bacterium | reverse complement strand
TACCACCATCGAGAAAAACGGCAAAGCCTTTTATGCAGAGGACTATTTGCCTGATGTGTTGACCGATGAAGCGCTCAGTTTTATCAAACAAAAGTCGGCTGAACAGCAGCCTTTTTTCTGTTATGTTCCCTATCAAACACCACATACACCTCTGCAAGTCCCAGATAAATATTTTGATATATTCAAAGAGAAAGGAGCGGATGATTTTAATGCCACCATGTATGGGATGGCAGAAAACATTGATGACAATATAGGGAGGTTGCTAGCGGGGCTTGAAGAACTCCATATTCGAGACAATACCCTGATTATTTACCTGTCTGATAACGGGCCCTTGAACCTGCGATATAACAAAGGCTTAAAGGGCAGAAAAGGCCAGGTCAATGAAGGAGGTGTACGAGTTCCGTTTATCATGAATTGGAAAGGTCAAATAAATTCGGGTATTCGTAAAGACGATCCCTTGGCACATATTGATGTACTGCCAACATTGATGAGCCTGCTCGGTATCGAGCATAAGCCTAAAAATACCCTGGATGGCATTAATTTTCAAACAATCCTTGAAGATGAGGCCACCTTGCCGGCTCGAGAACTGTTTATGGAATGGGGCGGCAACAGTCGGGTACTGTCGGCGCCTTACCTGATGATCAATGAGGGGCTATACGATCTGGCTGAAGATGAGGGGCAAAAAGTGGATATCAGATCCGAATTTCCTAAGGTCTATGAGGATCTTCATAGCAGTTATCAAAACTGGTATCATGAGTTTCCTCAAGAAGTAGTTGTCAAGGAGATCCCGGTGGGCTATGCAGATTATCCTACTGCGGTTTTGCCGGCACATGAAGCCAACCTCTTTCCTGAATTTGAATTTAGAAAGGACCGCCGTCATACGGGTATTGCCTATCATAGCCTTTATGGCTGGGCCCATGATTGGATCGATTTCTGGACAAAAACAAATGCCTATGCTTCATGGAAGTTACGTATTGTGGAAGCAGGAACCTATGAGATACACATCAACTATGCGCTGGCAAAAAAGGATGTAGGTGCCACCTTGCTGCTTGAGCTTGGCGATCAAAAAATAATGGTAGCAGACTTAGAGGCCTTTGAGCATACGCCGAAAAAAAGTCATGACAGAATTCCGAGAGAAGTAGAGGCACCTGAGACCGACTGGAAAACGATCAAGGTTGCTAAACTTGAAATCCCTGCAGGTGTGCTTGAATTGAAGCTGTCAAGTACCGAGATTCCAGGAGAAAAATCCATTGAACTGAAAGATGTGATTCTCAAAAGAATCATCAACTGATTCAATGGGACCCATTTTAGGAAGGGTTTAAAATATGTTTGAAGTCTTTAAAGAAAAATTCCATTCTTAACTTTTAAAATTTATTTTTGTGGCATGCTACAGGTAAACAATATTGCTTTTCGCTATAAAGAAGACACTGCCCTGCTCGAGAATATTAATTTCAAGCTCGAAAAAGGGGAGCATTTATGCGTGATGGGGGAGAGTGGTTGTGGAAAATCTACCCTCTTAAAAGTGATCTACGGTTTGTATGATCTGGATAAGGGTTCCATTTTATGGAATGAGGAGCAGGTACTCGGTCCGGCCTTTCATCTAATCCCCGGGATGAAGAACTTTAAGTATGTGGCCCAGGATTTTGATCTGATGCCCTATACCACCGTGGCCGATAATATTTCTAAATTTTTGTCGAGAATTTACCACGAAGAATCTAAGAAGCGGACCGATGAATTACTGGAGGTCATTGAAATGACCGACTTTGCTGAGGTGAAAGTAAAAACATTATCAGGAGGACAGCAACAGCGCGTGGCCATTGCCCGGGCCCTGGCCAAAGAGCCTGAATTGTTATTGCTGGATGAACCTTTTGGTCAGATCGATAATTTTAAAAAGCGCTCTTTGAGAAGGATG
The DNA here is from genome assembly GCA_964419405.1 of uncultured Flavobacteriaceae bacterium. Taxonomy (GTDB): domain Bacteria; phylum Bacteroidota; class Bacteroidia; order Flavobacteriales; family Flavobacteriaceae; genus Lutimonas. The sequence continues at coordinate 7,193 of CAYQPI010000113.1, read as the reverse complement.
TTGTTTGCTTATTTAAAGGAACAGAACATATCATGCATCGTAGCGACTCATGACGCAGAAGATGCCATGTCCTTTGCCGATAAAATGATCGTGATTCAAAACAGTAAGATCATTGCAGCAGGAACGCCACATGAACTCTATACCCAACCTGCTACTAAATATGTAGCCTCTCTTTTTGATGATGTGAATGCGATTTTTATAGATGGTAAAGAGCATTTGCTTTATCCACATCAGATCAAGATCGTAGCAGATTCACCAGAAAAAGCCACGGTGCTTAAAAGCTATTTTAGAGGTTTTTACTGGTTGATCGAAGTGGACTATAATGGGCAATCTTTATTTCTGAATCACCATGAAAATATAGCAGTGTCTCAGCAAATTTCCATCGACTTCAAACTGAGTTAGTCAGATTTGCGTCATCAGCTCTTCACATAGTTGCTTTCTTCTGTTTAGGGTTTCACTAAGAAGTTGATTATAAATTGTGAATCCCAGCGGCATATGTGTTGTCAGATGCTTCCTAAATGTTATAGAAATCTTAAAATTTGGCATTTCAATTGGCTTTTTGCTGAATAAAATCGTAACTTCAGGCTTCTTTTAAAACCAAACAATTTACAACCCCATATTTTATATTTATGGAAGATAAAAAACAAGATGCTAGTGCCGGCTCAAAAAAAGGCTTTAGCAGAAGGAGCTTCATAAGAGGAGCAGGTCTGTCTACTGCCGGATCTGTATTGTTGACCACAAATGCCCTGGCCTTTGAATTTGAAGAAGGTCTTGCACAAGGCAAAGAGTACGGTCCAGGGGCCAACCTGATTCAGATGAAGGTCAACGGCCTGGTTCAAACCCTTAGTGTAGAACCGAGAACTACCCTCGCCTCAGCCCTAAGAGATCATTTGGAACTTACCGGAACCAAAGTCGTTTGTGACCGCGGATCCTGTTCTGCCTGTACGGTATATGTTGATGGCAAGCCTGTCAATTCATGTATGATGTCTGTGTTTGATGTGGGCGATAAAGAAGTGACCACGATCGAAGGCATCGCCAAAAACGGAAACTTACATCCGGTTCAGGAAGCCTTTATCGAACATGATGCGTCACAATGCGGCTACTGTACACCAGGCATGGTCATGTCATGTGCCCATCTGCTCGATCATAATCCGAACCCAACTCTTGATGACGTCAAAAGCGCTACCAGAGGGAATCTATGCCGATGCGGAACCTATCCGCATGTATTTAAAGCAACCTTAGACGCAGCAAAAAAATCTAGTTAATATGGATACAAGAAAAGAAAAATTACCACATGGTATTCCCGGGCATAACTTAGGTGAAATAGAAAGAGATATACCCATCAATGAGCCACCAGCCTGGCCCGTTAATGACAAATTAAAACATATAGGGAAAAGAGTTACCAGAATAGATGCCTTGGATAAGGTAACTGGTAAGGCGAAATATACCTCAGATTTGAAATTGCCAGGTATGTTATACGCCAAGATGTTTCGTTCCAAGGTGCCTCATGCAATGATCTCATCTATTGATGTAAGCAAAGCACTCGAACTTGAAGGAGTGCATGCCGTCCATTTGATCGAGAATGAAGAAAAAGACGGAGAAGAAAATGAAAACGGAAAGTATCCTATGGTCAAATATGTAGGTCAGCCCTTAGGTGGTGTTGCTGCAGAAAGTCTGGCCATAGCCAAAGATGCGGCTGCCCTGATCTCAGTGAAATATGAGGAAAAACCCTTTGTTATAGACCTTGATTCAGCCATGTTAAAGGATGCACCTATTGTGTTTAAGCAACCGATCAAGCAACAGGAAGATGGTGGAGATGTAGGGGAGACCCATGACGGAAGTAAAGGTACAGGAAATGTGCGCGGCCCTTCGACCAGTAGTTTTTTCGGTGGCCCACGAGGTGATCTGGAAGCTGGTTTTAAGGAAGCTGATGTGATCGTAGAAAATACATATAGAACCCAGGTGCATACACATATGCCCCTAGAAACCCATGGGGTGGTGGTAGACTGGAGACCTGATATGATGACCGTTTATGCCTCAACGCAAAACACGGCCTCTGTGAGAAATGAGATGGCCAGTGTTTTTGGATTACCCAAAAGTAAGGTTCGTGTGATTTGCGAATTTATGGGGGGTGGATTTGGAGCCAAACACAGTGCCGGAAGTTTTGGACCCATGGCGGCAAATCTGGCGAAGAAAACAGGAAGACCTGTCTGGTTGATGCTTGACAGACAAGAAGAGCATATAGCCGAAGGGAACCGACCCAATTCGATCCAATGGTTGAAAATAGGAGCCAAAAAAGACGGAACACTCACAGGAATACAACAGCGCTCGCACGGAACAGCTGGTGTGGGCCTTGGTGCCGGAGTAGGAAGAATCGCACAAATCTTATATACCTGTGATAACTTTGCCACAGAACAATATGATGTGTTGACCAATGCAGGGCCTGGTGCTGCCTGGCGTGCCCCCGGAAATGTACAGGGAGCCTTTGGTCTCGAACAGGCCATTGATGAACTGGCCGAAAAATTAGATATGGACCCTTTGGCCTATCGCGATATAATAGATAAGAGCGAGGTCAGAAAAGTAGAGCGTGAGCGAGGCGCAGAACTATTTGACTGGTCAAGACGAAGCCCTGCCGGTTCAGGAGAAGGGGTGGTTAAAAAAGGACTTGGTGTTGGGCAATCAACCTGGCCGCGATTTGTGACCTTAGATTCGTCAGTAGAGGTGAAGATCCACCGAGGAGGTGGTGTTGAGATCAGATCAAGTGTTCAGGATATCGGTACAGGGACCAAAACCATCTTGGCCCAGGTTGTGGCCGAAGAATTGGGCCTTGATGTAGAACAGATCGCCGTAAATATTGGTGATACCTTTTTCCCGGTAGGACCAGGGTCAGGAGGAAGCGTAGTAACAGGATCGATTACACCTCCCACCAGAAATGCAGCCTATGAAGCTAAAAAAGAGCTTTTGCGTATGGTGGCCAAAAAATGGGAAACCGATTCATCAAACCTGAAAATGGCGGATGGACAAGTGGTCAATACCAAAGACGAGACACAGAAAATGACCTTTAAAGAAGCTACCGGTTTGATGCGAACCAGTCAGATATCCAAAGTTGAGAGTCGATCTGATGACTATGGAGGATTCCAGCAGCCCTGGGGGCTTGCCTATGGTGATTTGGGTTCAGTTCAATTTGCCGAGGTGAGTGTGAATACCCGTACTGGTTTTGTAAAAGTGGACAGGATTGTTGCCGCCCATAGTTGTGGACGTCCGTTGAATATAGGACAACTGGAGAGCCAGATCAACGGAGGTGTTATTCAGGGTGTATCTTATGCCTTGTATGAAAACCGAGTCATGGACAATGGCACAGGGCATATGATGAATGCCAATGTCGATCAGTATAAAACACCATTTTCAATGGAAATTCCTCAAATAGATTCGATTATTGTTGAAGAATATGGAGGAAGATCGTCAACAGATGCCTACGGTATTGGCGAACCTGCCAATATTGCCACAGCTGCAGCCATTGCCAATGCGGTGTACAATGCCATAGGAGTTCGTATTCATGAAATACCAATCACTCCGGCACGAATTTTAACAGCCTTAAAAAAAGTTTAGCATGAGACCAGATCATCAAAAGTCTCTTAAAAAATAAGATATGAATAAATTTAGTTGGTACGAAGCCAAGTCTCTTGAAGATGCACTGGAACAGGTGAATTCAACCGTTTCGGAACAGTTGTATACAGGGTCAAAGGGGGCTGCCGTTTTTAAATCAGGTGGAGTAGATGTGATGGATTGGGTGAAGGAAGGACTGCTACAACCAGAGAAGATCGTCAATATTCGCAATATCCCGGGACTGGATACAATGAGTTTTGATAAAAAAGAAGGAATGAGCATCGGGGCAAATGTTACCCTGGCCGAGCTTGCTTCTAACAGTGAGATCAAAGAAAAATACCTGGCTGTGCATCAGGCTGTCAATCATGCGGCCACACCACAGTTGCGTAATATGTCAACCTTGGGAGGTAATCTGGCCCAGCGCAATCGTTGCTGGTACTTTAGATCTGCCGATCATCAGTGTTTTAGAAAGGCCGGTGATCGTTGTTTTGCCAGGCATTCAGAAACCGGAGAAAATGAAAATCACGCCATCATCGATAACGGATCATGTGTGAGTGTGCATGCCTCTTCCATTGCTACTGCATTGATGGCCTTTAATGCCTCTGTAGTCATCGTAGGAGAAGATGGTAAGAAAAGAGCCGTGGCTATGGATGATTTCTTTGTCACTGCGGCCAAAGATATCTCTATGGAAACCGTGTTGACTTCTAAAGAGATCATCATCGCCGTTATCTTACCACCACCCGGTAAAAACACCAAGAGTTCTTATGTAAAGCATGTGGCTCGTGAATCGTATGACTGGTCATTGGGCGATGTTGCGGTGGTCATGGAGGTATCAGGAGATAGCTGTAAGGAAGCAAGCATCGTTTTGGGTGCAGCAGCGCCAACACCCTATCGTACGGTTCCTGCACAGGAGGCTATGAAAAAAATGAACATCAATGCAGAGAGTGCTGAGAAAGCTGCTGAAGCGGCCATGTCTGTAGCGCGTCCTTTGTCAAAGAATGCCTATAAGGTGCCTTTATTTAAGGCGATTATTAAACAAGCAATTACAGAAATATCTTAGCAACAGATCTATGGAATCAAAAATTAATTCAATTTGTAAATTTCTTCGAGCCAGAAACCCCTATGGGATGATGGAAGGAGGAGAGCAGCCCTGGCTGTTATTAGATGATGCCAATACCATTTGCTGGTGCATCAATTCAGCCGGAGCCTCAGGACCAGACAATGGCCTGGTGTCTACCTCAGAATGTAAAGAAGGCAGGTCGTGCTATGCCGCGGGTGACTAAGGCCTATTGTTAAGGTCAAAAAAATCAGTCAGGTACTTGACAGCGAGCATCGTTTTCAAGAGCCGAGCTAGGTAAAAATTTGGTTTGTTCAAAGGAGTGTATTAAAAGGCTTCATGAACAGGCCTTTTTTTATGGAAAGTATCCTGATTATAAGTATATTCACTCTCTAAAATTAAGACTGGCTTTAAGTCATTAGCAGCGCATGATCGTTATCATTCTATACTGGATATTTTTATTTTTTATCTGCTCGGTACTCGGGAATGCTGCCATTTCAAAAATGGGAATGTCAAGGCCCCATGTGGCCGTTGTTCCTGTTGTGGGTATTTTTTGCATCACGCTTCTGGCCAGTATATTTGCCTTGTTTGGCGGCCTGTCCGTCTATTTTGAAATGCCGCTTATTATCATGATCTTACTGGTTTGGCTGGGGACCAGAGATAGTTATAAACACTACCTGAAACAGTTTCAGCACACAATAAAAAACCTGAATATCTATCTGAAAGCAGTTTTTGTTCTTGTCTTTTTACTGGCGGCATTTAAAAGCGCAGGTCCTCCTTTTATCCTTGATAATGAAACCTATTATGTGGCGACCATAAAATGGCTCGATCACTATGGTTTTGTGCCTGGTTTGGCTAATTTACATTTGTTTTTGGCCCAGCATTCAGGCTGGCATATTGCTCAAAGTAGTTTAAACCTCGATTTTTTATACCCGGGGTTCAATGATCTCAATGGTTTTTGTCTGGTTTTGGCAACGATATATGCGCTAGATAAACTCCATCATTACGTTCAATCCAAGCAGATGAGTGCACTGATCATAGGCCTGTTTCCAGTGTTTTATGTTTTGCTGTTTCAGTTTATCTCTTCGCCGTCTCCTGATTTGCCCATTTACATTCTTACGCTACTCATCCTTGGAACCTTTTTCGAACAGCTGGAAACAGCAGATAACTCACATGTTTCATTGATGTTCCTTTTAACCGTTTTTGCCACCTTTATCAAATTGACCGCGGTACTTCTCTTTGTTTTCCCGGTGGCTGCACTGCTCTTTTCTAGAAAAAAAGATGAGGTCAAGTGGATGTGGCTCATTTTTTCAGGCTTGTTAACCGCTATTTTGTTCGGTCTGAAGAATTATATTATTTCAGGCTATTTGCTATATCCGCTGTCCTTTTCCGCTGTTGATGGTGTAGATTGGATGCTACCTCAAGAACTGCTGACTTTCATTGTCGATACTACCAAAGCCTTTAGTTTTTATTTGACGACTGAAGATTATCTGAGCAAGAGTCAGCTGGATTTATGTATCACCTGGCTGAACATGTCTGGCTTGCATGGCTATTTTAATAAATACTGGCTGCTGGTGCTGGCTTTGTTTCCGGCACTTCTTTATTTTAGAAAAGAGTCTAAAGCATTCTGGGTGCTCTATATGGCAAGTCTGTTGCAGTTTCTAATGCTTTGGCTGACCTCACCACAATACCGATTTTTCCTGGGGTTCTTGATTTTACTAAGTGCTGTGATCATGGCCTGGGTGGTGCATAAGCGTATGTGGATGATTCGATTCTCCTTGCTGCTATCGATGAGTTTGGTTGCTGTGACCACCTTCTTTAGCTTGAATGTTTCTGGCTTGACAGAAAATGAAAAGCATGGTACACTCGACAGTTTTAGGCTGGTGCAGGTGCTTGAACCACATCAAAACTCACGCTATACTGAGGCCACTTATACGGTCAATGAACTGGATGGAACTTCTTTTTTCAATCCAAAAGGAATCGACTTTTTTTGGGCCGTGGGAGATTGCCCATTGCCATGTATACAGCTAGATCAATACAATTATTTTAGATACCATTTTAAACGGGTACCCGCCATGAGATCTGAGCAGCTCAAAGATGGTTTTTATTCAAAAAAGATTCAAGTAGCCAATTTTGATCTGGACGAATAATGCCTCCTTGATCCAAAATTAGCAACTACAAATCATTCAGATATTCGGCGATGATTAGGATACTTTTTCCAAGCTAGAAGGAATCATTTTTTGAGAATAAAACGACAAAAATTAGCCAAAAATGAGGCACATATCTGTCGTATTTTTTTGGGTTTTAAGGAATTTTTTAAATTTATTTTCACCGGCTTCAAGGCCTTGAATTAACAGTGGTTTTTTCTAATTATTGGATCTTGAAAGGATATAATTTTTAGGCCCTGTTTTTTTTCGGTATGATTGTTGTAATTATCAGGGGGTAAACCTAATTTTTGTTTAATTAAAACCCCTAATACTATGGAAATGAAAAAATTACACATTATTTTATTTGTCTTATCCTTTGCAGT
>CAYQPI010000112.1:0-2490 GCA_964419405.1 uncultured Flavobacteriaceae bacterium | reverse complement strand
TCCTGTCTGGTTTCTATGTCTCTGGTCGCCCTTTTACTATGTTCATTATGCCCCAGATAAAAAGCATCAGCTTCAAAAGCAATTAACTGCAATATCTTTTCAAAATCTTCGGCCCATTCAATTCTTGATATCCCAGAGATCCTTGAAGCCGTTTCTTTTGTCAATTTTTCACCTTCCCAGACCTTAATGTGTTCGTCTGTTTTTCTAATAAATAAAATTGCTCGATTTTCTTTTTTGGCAGCATCAGGATATAAAAGCAAGGTGGTTTCCTCCTGATCTATCCCTGATAAATAAAAAAGATCATTGTTTTGCGCAAAGCCCATGTGATCGTCGGCATTGGTATACTGAATATCATTTGAACATAGTAGGGCTAGTGAATTCGGGCTCATGGCCTTGATAAAATTATTTCTGTTTGTCTCAAAAATAGTACTTGCCAAGCCTTGGTATCTCATAATTCTTTGGGTATTAAAATTTTCTGTCCGGACTAAATGGAGCCAGATCTATACTTGATTTTTTATCGGATATGATTTCATTTATCAAGACACCAGTTCCTGTTGCCATCGTCCAACCCATCATGGCATGACCAGTGGCTATAACAAGATTGGAGCAGTTATTTGTTCTTCCAATATAAGGCAAACCATCCGGAGACAAGGGCCTTAATCCTGAACTGGCGTTTTTCATTTCCTCTTCAGTGATGTCTACCTTTGGGTAATAGGATTTTGCTGCTTTTGCAATTGCCTTGACCCTGATCGGGTTAACATCATTGTTTATTTTATTGATCTCCATGGTTCCTGCGAAACGAGTAAAACCATTCATAGGAGTAACAGCAACCTTTGCTTCTGCCAGAATCGCAGGATATTTAATGCCCGTCTCTCTGTTTGCGTTTATTCGGTATCCCTTACCTGCCTGCAATAACAAATTCTTTCCTAGTTTCTTTGCTATTAATCGAGTCCAGGAACCGGCTGCAAGCACAAATTCATCTCCTTTTATAGTTCTTTTGCTACTCCGAACCGCAGTTATTCTGTGATTTGCTAAATCAATATCTAACACTTCTTCATTCGAACTTATTTCAACACCCTGGGCCAACAAATACGTTTTCATATTCTCCATGAACTCGTGAGGTGTTGAATGTGCATCACAGGTATAAAAGGTGGCACCAATGGCGTCAACCTCTAAATTTGGTTCCAGCTTCTGTAATTGTTTTTTGTCAAGCACTTTTGCCTCCAGATCTACCTTGCCTGCCAACTCAGCCACTTCCACCTCTTCTTCGAGCATTTTCTCAGTTTTACACAACATCAACAAGCCCTTTTTCTCCAAGTGGAAATCAAAACCTTTCTCTTTGGAAATATCTTGATAAAGCTCATTACTGAATACTGAAATGTCTCTTATTACACGCATTGAAGCCTTCACATGAGCCTTGGTACAACTCTTGTTAAAAGCCCAGGCCCAACGTAAAAAATCACTATTTAATCGTGGCTTTACATAAAAAGGACTGGCCGGGTCAAACATCCAGGCAATTCCCTTCTTGACCACTCCTGGCGCAGATAGCGGCACAATGTGGCTAGGCGAAATATATCCCGCATTCACGTATGATGCACCAGCATCCATGTCTGACTGATCAATCACGGTAACCTGATGCCCTTCTTTTTGTAAATAATAGGCAGTGCAAAGACCGATTACACCACCTCCAATAATCACACATTTTTTCATAAGGCAAGGATGTATTTATGCAATGACTTATTGATGCAATGATTGAATGATGTATTGATGCAATGATTGAATGATATATTGATACAATGATGCATTGATGCAATGATATGTTGACGCATAATGAATAAATTTTAAATCACCTTACCTTTTTTTGATTGACAAAAAACATTGTTGATTTTGCTTTTGACATAATTTTTAATATTTCTAGAGACTCAATCATTAAATATTTTAACTTCTCTTCTTGAGCCAATTTAGTTTCTTTCAATAACTCCAACCAAAACAATGTCTCATCAGCTTCTTCAACAACTATTGACATTTTTGCAAAAAACTCTCGACCTGACCTTCCAACACATGCAGATCGATAATTAGCTGCGGTCGATGTTGCTGATCGAATCAACTGCCGACCTATTATCTTTCCAGGTTCCGACTTTTCTATCAATGGATAGAACAGTATGATATCCTTTGAAAATTTTTTAGTTCTATCTTTTAGCCTTTTGACAAATAAATCCTTTTTCATATTTATTAAAGATTATCTATGTATCTCTTAATAAATTCAATAATCCAAAGTTATCATCAAGCATTAAATCATACCTTCATTATATCATTCAATCATTATATCATTCAATCATTATATCATTGTCATATCACCTGAAAACCATGAGCATATGGATCATCCTCATCATCAATGGTTATTGTATTATGACCATACACTTTGGCCCATCCCTGAATACTCGGAATGATGGCTGGGATTGATCCAATACTTGTTTCTTCTTCAACCCT
>CAYQPI010000111.1:0-6036 GCA_964419405.1 uncultured Flavobacteriaceae bacterium | reverse complement strand
CTGTCCTCTTCAGCAAAGTCAATTCTTTCTCTGATGTGATCATGGACATCATCCAGCACCTCACTTGATTTTAAGGGTTTTCTAAAATCAAGGGCCTGGGCGGCGCAGAGTAGTTCGATAGCAAGAATTTTCTCAAGATTGTCGATTACTCGTAAGGCCTTTCTTCCTCCAATAGATCCCATACTTACATGATCCTCCTGACCCAAAGAAGTTGGAATACTATCAGCACTTGACGGGAAACACAGGCCTTTATTTTCACTTACAAGGGCTGCAGAGGTGTATTGAAGAATCATAAACCCCGAATTTAACCCAGTGTCATTCATAAGAAGTCTGGGCGTTCCTTCGTATTTCCCCTCAAGAGACAGGTAGGTTCTTCTATCTGAAATACTACCTAATTCAGCGGCTGACAGACAGGCATAATCAAGAGGAAGTGCTAAAGGCTGACCGTGAAAACTCCCTCCACTGATGATCAATTCATCATTGATTATAACAGGATTATCTGTGACCGAGTTCAATTCGGTTTCCACACATTCTTTGAGGTGAAGCCAGGCATTTCTGGAGCTTCCATGTACCTGAGGCATGCATCGGAGGGAATAGGGGTCCTGAACCTTGCCACAAAACAAGTGTGATTGACCTATTTCAGATCCTTTCAAAAACTGGCTGATTCTCTTGGCCACATGCATATTCCCTTTGAAGGGTCGGGTCTGATGCAAACTTTCATGAAAAGGCATTTGAGAACCCATAAGTCCTTCGATCATTAAACTACCGATCAGGTCTGCATGAGAAAGACAATTGTATAGTTTATCAACGCACATCACGGCATGGGCAAGAATAAACTGGGTGCCGTTGATCAGGGCCAAGCCTGCTTTTGGGTGTAGTTTTAATGCTGAAACACCTTCTTTTTCAAGTACTTTTTTGGTTTTTCTAATCTTACTTTTATAAAAGACCTTTCCTTCTCCAATCAAGGGTAGAAAAAGGTGTGACAAGGGAGCGAGATCGCCTGAAGCCCCAACAGATCCCTGTTCAGGCACTACAGGAATAATATCATTATCGATATGCCATAAGATACGTTCTAATACGGTCATCGATATACCCGAATAACCCTGTGCCAGGGAGTGAACTTTCAATATAAGCATGAGTTTTGACAGATCTTTATCGATGGGGCTACCTACCCCAACAGAATGACTTAACAGAATCTTTCGCTGTAATTCGGTTGTATCCTCCTTTGAGATGATCGTATCGCAAAGAGGTCCAAAGCCGGTATTGATGCCGTAAACCGCTTTTTCCTTTTTGGCGGTTTCGATGACCACTTTATGCGATTTGATGATTCTATCCCTGGCTTTCGTTGAAATCTCAGCCCTCAATTCACCATTTATAATAGATAGTAACAGGCCTACTGTAAGATGATCTTCTCCGTATTTGAACATGTCAATTAATTTGATTGTATCAAATTTACGATTATATTTGATGCTTAATAATACCATTAATATCAATTATTGATAACTATGAAGCATCAAATTGAATTTCGTCATTTGCGGTATTTCATAGCTGTTGCTGAAGAACTTCATTTTAGAAAAGCGGCAGAGAGATTATTTATATCTCAACCCGGTTTAAGTCGACAGATAAAGCAGCTGGAAGAAGCACTGGGATATGATCTTTTTGAAAGATCCAATAAGCGTGTGATATTAACAAAAGCCGGGAAGTATTTGAAGGATGAAATAGGCTTAGCATTCAAAAATCTAGAAGATATTTTCGAACATGCCCAGTTAATTCACGAAGGCATGGAAGGTCAGATAAGTTTTGCCTATGTGGGATCTGCCATGCAAAATGTGATACCTGAAATTCTGTTGAAGATTAGGGAAGAACACCCGAATATTCATTACAGTCTGCGAGAAATGGAGAACCCTGATCAAATAGATGCCCTTTTACTAAATGATATCGACCTGGCCTTTGTTCGGCTTGAAAAAGTGCCAAAAGGGCTTGATATAAGACCCGTTTTTGAGGATACTTTTTCATTGGTTGTTCCAGAGAATTTTGAAATTGATCGTCTCAATCTGACTAGTCTCAATCAATTTAAACAGGAAGCTTTTATTCTTTTTGATCCTTCTTATAGTCCGGCCTATTATGAACAGGTAATGCAAATATTCAAGCAAAGTGGTTTTCAACCGAATATATCTCACAATACAGTGCATGCCAGCACTATTTTTAGACTTGTTGAAAACAATCTGGGCTTATCAATTGTTCCGAGCTCCTTGAAATTAGGCTATGATATGAAGGTAAAATTCATCGAGCTGAATAAGATCCCTCAAAAAACGGTCCTTTCCGTAGCATGGAATCTAAGCAACAGAAACCCAATTTTAGGAAAAATATTGGATAAGGTGCCTTCGGTCAAAGTTACATCTTAGAGCGAATGATCTTATCAAGCCCTGGAGCCACCGCTAAAACAGTGCCTCCAGGCTCGACAGATGCATCCCTAAAGAGCTCATTATATCCTGAAATTTCATCTGCTTCCAAAGGTTGATCATCGAGGCATTTTAGGGCAAGTTTTGACATGATGGCCAAATTTCGAGAATGTGGTTCGATCAATGCCACCTTTTCATTTGATGAAAATAATGGTTGCAACTGATCGTGATTTTGTATCCATTTTGATAACAGACTAGATATTTCATCCTGATGTTTCTTTTCTTTTGTGGCCAGCCATAAATCGACTGTTTTATTGAACTGATAGGCAGGGTAACTCTCAGCTGAAGCGGCATCAACGATATCATTTAAAGGCCTCCCTGTATAAAGTGTCGGCTCATAGAGAGATATCCGATTTAAAAAAGCTCCCTCCTGAAGATAATCCACCAGAAAATTCAAAGATTCAAAAGATTCAGAATTCGCCATGGCTGATAGAATTATTTCCTGATTCTTTTTATGCTCCAAACCATTATTTTCCAGATATCGATCAATAACGAATAGACGACGGTACATATCATCTGTATCTTTGGTCAGTTCTTCAGGACTCCAAAGTTTTTCAGCTATGACTGCTGCTTTGGGCCATATTCTTGATTCTAAGGTGATCGAATCTACCATTTCGGTCCACATACAGGCTTCGCCTCCCAAAATATTTTGGAGATCTTGCTCTGCCAGAGGTTCAATTTTATCAAATTTAGGTAGTGCCAAGCCATCTTCCATGTCTGATCCTCCTGATCTGACACCAGTCAATTTTAGATCAAATAAGGCAATGCTTGTTTCACCTTTCAATGAATCTCCATTAATCTCGAAAGAAACGTTTAACGTGCCGACATCAATTTTGTTGGAAAAGTTAACCTGGTTCCCTTTTTTATCTACGTTCGCAATACTTGTTGAATTACCCATGAAATCCATTATGATCTGAATATCATCCTCTTTTCCGAAGGTATAAATATTCCCGTCTATGATGCTTTCATTAAATTTGATCTGAGATTTCCAGGAGGTCCAGTTGGTACTGTCAATATCAATGTTAATGGCTCCTTTTATGATTTCGGGATCAACTCCATAATACTCAGCGGCGCTTCTTTTATGGTCGAGATAATACCCTTTTGAAAGAATTGATTTATTTCCTTTTCTGGCCGATTCCCATAACACTTTATGACTTCTCCAGGCCTGAATGGCAATCCCGTCAACTGGTAGGTCGGGATGTTGAATTTCATCCCAGCCTAACATGATTCTATCATGCTTTGCCACGATTTTTTGCAATTCGATGTTGAAATGTGCCTGTAAGCCATGAGAATCGCTAATAGTATGAGCTTTCATATATGCTTGTATATCAGCATTGTTTTCCCAATCTTCAGCCATAACTTCATCGCCACCAATATGAAAGTAAGGGTCAGGAAACAAAGTGACCATTTCTGCAATAAAATCATCAAGAAAGGAATATACTGATGGATTTGTAGGGTCCAAAACAGGTTTAAAAACACCCAGAGCTATAGTATCTAAAGCATATGGTCCTGGAGCACTACCTAGCTCCGGATAACCAGCAAGCCAGCTTGTGGCATGACCAGGAACATCAAATTCTGGAATGACACGTATGGCTCTGTCACTTGCATATTCGACGATTTCCTTTATATCTTCCTGAGTATAATAATGACCTTGTGACCCCATTTCATGGAGTTTGGGAAAAACCTTTGATTCAACCCTGAACCCTTGATAGTCGCTTAAATGCCAATGAAACACATTCATCTTTAATCTGGCCATGGCATCTATATTTCTCAATACGACCTCTTTTGGTATCCAATGACGAGAAACGTCCAGCATAAGACCACGCCAGGGATATCTGGGTTGGTCTTTTATTTCGACAACTGGGAAGGTATAGTCACTTCCTGTGACATCAAGCAATTGTGCCAGGGTTTCCAATCCATAGATGACACCAGTTGCAGTCGAAGCATCTAAGACAATCTTATTTTTTGATATCTGTAGGTGGTAAGATTCATCGTCTCCCAAATCAGGATAGCTGTCAGCATTAGACTCTTTCAGCTTAATTTGCAATACTTGATCTGCCTCAGAGCTTATTTCTAAAGCTGTAGCTTTTTCAAGATGATGTTTAAAACGTGCTACGGCTTTGTTTAATTTTGTGCTATGTTCTGATGGAATGGAAAATGCCAGGCCTTTCTTTAGGTCAAGAGAACCAGTTCCATATTCGAGGGCAGCAGGTAAGGGCATTAGTTCTGTTCTGGCCCTATCTTTATCTGAAATTGGAGGAGGGGCAGGTTTGAAATAAATAAACAAAGCTGCCGCTAAAACGGCTAAAACCAGTAAAATCAGTCCGATTATCTTTAAAAACCTTTTCATACGATGATATTTAGGCCAAATATATAGATTATTATATTGTGTTCATCATACACAATAGGAATTTGTTCGGGGAATCTGGCAATTGAACTTGATTCTTAGTATTTCAAATTCTTTTTTAAGACATCTGCATAAGTTATATGCAGATCAATACCTTAAAACTTCTTCATATTTATTAAATTCGTCTCAAAAATTTTAATATGAATAATAACAAACCAACCTTAGTGATTCTTGCTGCCGGAATAGGTAGTAGATACGGAGGATTAAAGCAATTAGATACCTTCACCCCGGAAGGTGATACCATCATAGATTTTTCAATATATGATGCTCTTGAGGCCGGGTTTGGAAAATTTGTTTTTATCATTCGTAAGAGCATTGAGGAAGATTTTAGAGCAGAAATAGACCCCAAGCTCGCTGGAAAGGCTGAAGTAGAATACGTTTTTCAGGAAATTGATAAGGTGCCAGAAAAATATTTTAATCCTGACCGTGTAAAACCCTATGGAACTGGTCATGCCATGTTGATGGCCAAAGATGCTGTGCAAGAAAATTTTGCCATTATCAATGCCGATGATTTTTACGGTAGAGAGGCTTTCAAATCTATGGCAGTCTATTTACAGTCTATAGATAAGAATTCCCATGATTTTAGCATGATGGCCTATTTACTTAAAAATACAATTTCAGAACACGGTTTTGTTTCCAGAGGTGAATGTGCTGTTGATGATAAAGGCTTTTTAAGCAACGTTGTAGAAAGAACACATATTGAAAAAATTGATGGAATCTTAAAAAGAAAGGATGATGACGGAAGTTTTGTTCCAATAGATGAAAATACGGTGGTCTCTATGAATTTTTGGGGTTTTACTCCAAAGTGTTTTGAGTATACCGAGCAATTATTTGATACCTTTCTAGAAGAAAACCAAGGAAACCTGAAATCGGAGTACTTTATTC
The DNA here is from genome assembly GCA_964419405.1 of uncultured Flavobacteriaceae bacterium. GTDB lineage: Bacteria > Bacteroidota > Bacteroidia > Flavobacteriales > Flavobacteriaceae > Lutimonas. Next base: position 282 of record CAYQPI010000111.1, on the reverse strand, counting down.
CCTTAATCGTTAATGGTTACCTCGAAAACGGAACTGGTTCTGTGAAAGTGCTTACTTCAGACGCCAAATGGTTTGGGGTCACCTATAAAGAAGATAAAGAAGCAGTACAGGAAGCAATTCAATCGCTGAAAAAACAAGGTGTTTATCCAAAAAACCTTTGGTAACATGTCAAGTCTTTTGCAAGATGTTTTTAAAGCTTTTTTTCCTGAAAAAGAAATTGTTTTCTATGATGAATTAGGGTCAGGTCATATTAATGATACTTACCTGGCAAAAACCGATCAG
>CAYQPI010000110.1:0-6213 GCA_964419405.1 uncultured Flavobacteriaceae bacterium | reverse complement strand
TCGGCAGTTCGATTCTGCTCCTCGCTACTGATAAAAAAAAACCGAGACCACTGGTCTCGGTTTTTTTTTTGCACCAAATTATACTTAATTCGTAGACTTCTTTTTATTGATTCTATCGAGATTAAAACCTACGATGAATTTTGACTTGGTAACACTTAAAAACAGTTGATTGTCATAATCAATATTACTCAAATACCAATCTGTACCAAAGGTAAAATGAACATAGAATTTCTTTCTGTTATATCCTAAGGAACCGAAAAGATCGGTCTTGAGTATCCAGGGATTCGATGCGACATAGTTATACGCTTCTGATTTTATGTATTTATATTCCAAACCTATCCCTGAGGCCACATACACCGTCGCAAAAAAATGTCCGGGAAGATTGAAATAGGATGAAACTCCACCTAAGGCACCCCCTCCAATACTCGATGTTTCATAAATCTGTGCCTGCTCATTGAAATATTCCCAATCGGCTTCGGGAATGATCGAGCCATCAGCTGTTAAGTTTTTGACTATTAAGAAGCCTCCCACACCGTAGGATAGTATTGTGTTTCGCTGATCCGTCATACCTGCCTTCATACCACGAACCGTGATCCTGTTTTTACTCAATATACGCAAATACTCAAGTCCCAGCGAAAAAACGGATATATCATCCCTGAATTCCTGCTCATCGGTTTGCTTGCTGGTGATGTTATATCCATGGACATTTTCAATAGCGAAACCATACATATTTTTATTGATTATAATTGCCCCTTCGGCAGCAAATTTATTGGTCACCTCTTCACTATCCCCTTTGATATTGAACAAGACATCGATGACCATTTTCTGATTGGCAACACCAAAACCAACTCCAAACGGATTGTTTGGACGATAAATCAATTTACTGTCGCCATTGCTCAATCTGAATTGCTGCTGCTTGAAATTTGAAACCAGTCTTACAGACCAGTCCAATTTTTCGCTCAACAACAATGAATCGATAAGTCCTGATACTGAAGGCAGGGTATCTGATTTGTGAAAATCAGCCCCTTTAATGATTTGAAGACTCATGAAAAGCACAAGAAGTATATAGTATTGAAGTTTCAAGATATTGAATGGCCTTTATACCATCTAATTTAAGGCAATTTTTTAAACATTCGATAGTGTGGTCCAACTTGATCTACATCAAACATCTCTCCTATTATTTGATACCCCTGTTTTATATAAAAATCAACAGCTATGGTCCGCGCATTGCACCATAAAACATCCGCCCCCCTTTCACCTAACCTATGTTCAGCAGACTCCAATAATTTGCTACCATATCCTTTTCCTTGAGAAGTTGCAGCTGATGCCATACCTCGCAACTGGTATTGAAGACCTTCAAATTCAGGTTTGTCTGCCTTCATAAAACTCCCAACGCAAACAAGCCGACCTGACTCAAAAACACCTAGATGCAAACTGTCAACATCTTCATCACCCATCATTTTATGAGATAGTGTCATGCCTTTTCTCAAAACCTCTCTTCTGATGTTGTAAGTTTCCGCTGCCTTAATTTCTTTAATTACGATCATGCCTGTTTTTTAGCCTTTCTACTACCAGCATACATTTCATACTTGACAAATCGACATTCAAGCTTACCGTTATACACCTTTATTTTTCTCGAGGTCCTAAGTCCAACATTTTTTAGCCCGGATTCAAAGTCTGAGGTGATCAACCAGGCAGAGGTGTCTGGATAATGTTGCTTTAAGGTATCGCCGATCTGCCTGTAAAAAACAGGAACGTTCACTTGTAATCTCTCGCCGTAAGGCGGATTAAAAACAACAATGGTATTGCCTTGAACAGGACTAAATTCTTCAAAAAAGTTTTTTCTTTCTATCTTGACAAACTCTTCTAAGGAAGCATTTTCAATATTGTTATTTGCCTTACGTACAGCTGAAGGTGCCTTGTCAAATCCTACGATTTTCTTATCTGAACTTCTTATTTTTTTTAAGAGAGAATCATGAATGAGGTCGAATAATTCTTGATCAAAATCCTTCCATTTTTCAAAGGCAAATTCCAATCGGTTAATGTTGGCCGGGATATTATTGGCAATCATTGCTGCCTCGATCAGAATGGTACCACTACCACACATCGGATCCACAAAGTTCTGAGTTCCATCATAACCGGTCATAAGTACCAATCCCGCTGCGAGAACCTCATTGATCGGAGCGATATTGGTATCACTTCTATATCCTCTTTTATGCAAAGAATCCCCCGAACTATCCAATGAGAGGGTGCAGGTATTGTTTTGGAGATGCACGTCAAACTGCACATCAGGATGCCTTGTATCAATACTGGGTCTTTTATGAAACTTTTTGCGAAAATAATCGACGATGGCATCTTTACTTCTCAGGGAGACATAGTGCGAATTAGAGAATATCTCAGAATGCACAGAAGAATGAATCGCCAGAGTATCACTGGCATCCAAATACTTCTCCCAAGAAATTCTCGACAAGTTTCTATACAGATCATCTTCATTTCTAATGGTAAATGTTTCAATGGGCACCAGAATTCTAATGGCTGTTCTTAGGGCGAGATTTGCCTTATACATAAAACCCTTATCCCCTTTAAAACGAACATTTCTTACACCTTCTCTTACATTCTGCGCACCTAAATTTCTGAGTTCCCTGGCAAGAACATCCTCAAAGCCAAATAAGCATTTGGCCAGCATATCGTAGTTTTCATTCATGAGACAAAAATACTGCAAAGATATCAGTCGGTAAACAATTCTGACAAAAACTAAATCTTTACTTCTCTCTTAGTAATATTTTCTATTTTTGTTTGATTTTTAAAATTATGCAAACAGAAAAAGAATGGTTCGAGAATTGGTTTGACACAAGCTTCTATCATATCCTCTATGATTACAGGAACGATGCTGAGGCTGAGTTGTTTATGACCAATTTAATCGCGTTTTTACAACTCGATAAAGGTGATAGCATATTAGATCTTCCCTGCGGTAAAGGCAGGCATGCCAGATTTCTGCATTCGCAGGGATTCAATACTACAGGAGCCGATTTATCAGCCAACAGTATAGCTTATGCACAGCAATTTGTGGAGAAGGGACTGACATTTGAAATTCACGATATGCGCGATCCTTTGAATGGAAACTATGATTCCATTTTTAATCTTTTTACAAGTTTTGGATATTTTAACCGTGAAACGACCAATATTCAGGTTTTAAAAAACTTTAAAAATGCCTTAGAACCCAATGGGCATATCGTCATTGATTTTTTAAATCTCAACAAGGTATCATCTACCTTGATACCGAGACAGGAAATTAGTAAACAAGGCATTGATTTTTTAATCACAAAAAGGATCACCGAAAACTTTATTATCAAAGAAATTGAGGTTAACTATCAGAACGAAGTGCACCATTTTGTGGAAAAAGTTCAGGCCCTGGATCTGAAAAAAATGGAAAATTTTGCAAAAACTGCCGGCCTTAAAATTGAACACCTCTTTGGCGATTACGAATTAAACCCCTTTGACAGCAATAGTTCTGACAGGTTAATACTCATAATGAAATGATTTATGTAGCGCTTATCATTCCCGTAATAGCCGGGTTTTTATTGGTTCAGCTTACAAAGCCAAATAAAAAACACCTGCAATTGTTTTTATCCTTTAGTGGAGCCTATCTTTTATCAGTTACTGTACTACACCTGATACCTGAGGTTTTTAGTGGTCAAAAAGAACATATCGGTGCTTTTATTCTCATCGGTATCGTCTTGCAAACCGCATTGGAATATTTATCGAAAGGTGCTGAACATGGACATATACATTCACATGATTTTGAACAAAGCATTCCCTGGTTGCTGTTGGGAAGCTTAAGTCTTCACGCATTTCTCGAGGGAATGCCTCTGGGAATAGAAGAAAATACCAACCTCCTCTACGCCATTGTCATTCACAAACTACCTATCACCATCATTTTGGCGGTTTTTCTTAAAAACTCTTCCTTATCTAAAGGCTTGGTGTTTTTATTTTTATTTCTGTTTGCCATAATGAGTCCGCTGGGAAGTTGGGTTTCAGAAAACTTTTCAATGATCCATTCGTACGAGGATCAAATAAATGCCCTGATCATCGGTGTGTTTTTACATATTTCAACAGCAATACTGTTTGAAAGTTCAGAAAATCACAAGTTCAACCTTCAAAAATTTGTAGTGATACTCATCGGTTTTGCTGTGGCTTTTCTGAGCCTATAAGCAACTAGTATTTTTGAGGTACAATGGATTGATTAGAAAAGGGGGTACGTACATAGCCTTTGTCATCTTTCCTTGGAGGCAAAATAATTTTTTCTCTTTGAATCTCCTCATATTCAATACTGCCCAGCAAATGACTAATGCAATTTAATCGAGCTTTCTTTTTATTGTCTGCAGGAACTACATACCATGGTGATTGTTTTGTGTCTGTGTATTTGAACATTTCATCCTTTGCCATGCTGTATTCAACCCAATGCTCTCTTGATTTTAGATCCATTGGGCTCAACTTCCAGCCCTTCATCGGGTCATTGATCCTTGAGGTAAACCTCCGCTCCTGCTCAACATCAGACACTGAGAACCAATACTTTAACAATATGATTCCTGAACGAATCAACATTCTTTCAAATTCAGGACATGAACGCATGAATTCATTGTATTCATCCTGGGTACAAAAGTCCATTACACGCTCAACTCCAGCTCTGTTATACCAGCTTCTATCAAAGAGCACCATTTCACCGGCACTTGGTAAATGAGGAACATATCGTTGAAAATACCATTGACTTTTTTCCCTGCTCGATGGCGTTCCCAAGGCTACAATTTTGCAAACTCTGGGGTTGAGACTTTGAGAAATTCTTTTTATAACCCCACCTTTTCCTGCGGCGTCCCGGCCTTCGAAAATAACCACAACCTTTAATCCTTTTTGTTGAATCCAGCTCTGAAGTTTGACAAGTTCGATTTGAAGTTTTTCTAATTCTTTTTCATACATCTTGGTACTGAGATTCTTTTTTTTATGTTTTAAAGAATCCTTGCTTGATGAGCCATTTCCCATAGCGTTATATTTAATGTTTTTCCTCTTAGTTCGCTACTTCGCTAATAAACTTGATTCGCATCAACCTGAGTTCTTCATCGTCATAATCCCCGTCAAATTCGTCTAGCGCAAGTTGAATTCGATCACTTTCTGCCTCCATAAAATATTCCAGAATATCTTCCTGCTGATCTTCATCCAATAGGTCATTTATGCAATAATCAATATTGATTTTTGTTCCGGAATAAACAATCTGTTCCATCACTTTTACCAATTCAGACATGTCCAGACCTTTTGAATGAGCAATATCAGTCAAGGGTATTTTTTTATCTGTATTTTGAATTATATACAATTTCAGACCTGAATTAACTCCTGTGCTTTTGACAATCAGGTCATCGGGTCTTACGATATCATTTTCCTTTACATAAGTAGCGATTAAATCAACAAATTCTTTCCCGAATTTCTTAGCCTTTCCATCACCTACCCCATGAACATTGCCCAGCTCCTTGATATCTGTTGGATACTTTAAGGTCATGTCTTCTAAAGATGGATCCTGAAATACAACAAATGGCGGAACCCCTTGATTCTTGGCCACCTTTTTTCTAAGGTCTTTCAGTAAACCCATTAACTGCTGATCAACACTGCCTCCTGAACTCTTTGAATTCGTGATGATACTAGCATCATTTTCTGCACTGTACACATGATCTTCCGTCATCATAAAGGAGTGCGGAGATTTCATAAAATCAACTCCTTTTTTGGTCAATTTCAACACCCCGTATTGCTCTATTTCTTTCTTAAGAAGACCAGCGACCAACACCTGTCTTATCAGGGCCATCCAGTGCTTATCTTCCTTTGACTTACCAACGCCAAAAATTGACTGTAAATGTGTTTTATGAGATATGAGCAAGGCATTCTCTTTTCCTATAAGTGTGTTTATGATTTCCTTAGATCTATACTCTTCTTTTGTTTTTTTAACAACTTCAAGCAAAGTAACCACTTCATTTTGAGCCTCTGTTGTCTTTTTCGGATTACGGACATTATCATCCATATCTGCTCCTTCACCATTTACCTCGTCAAATTCTTCACCAAAATAATGAAGTAAAAACTTTCTTCGAGACATCGATGTTTCTGCATATGCTACAACCTCCTGAAGTAAGGCATTGCCTATTTCCTGTTCGGCTACAGGCTTGCCAGACAGAA
>CAYQPI010000109.1:0-52034 GCA_964419405.1 uncultured Flavobacteriaceae bacterium | reverse complement strand
AACATGTTCTCAGCAATCTGATTCAGAATTTGTCCTTTAAAAGGAATCTGCTTTGGCATGATCACATCAAAGGCCGATAATCTGTCACTGGCGATCATAACCAGGTATTCATCATTTATATTATAAACCTCTCTTACTTTCCCCTTATAGACCGCTTTTTGTCCAGGGAACTTGAAATTTGTGTCGTTTATGGTATTCATTATTATATATTATTCTATTCTTTAATCTGATTCAATATCCTTGTAGGCCTTGATAATATCTTTTACCAATTTATGTCTGATGACATCCTTTTCATCCAAATGAACAAAACCAATTCCCTTTAATCCTTTTAAAGCCAGCAAGGATTCTTTTAATCCTGAAACCTGTCGTCGCGGCAAATCTATTTGCCCTGGATCACCTGTGACAATAAATTTGGCATGCTTACCCATTCTGGTCAAGAACATCTTCATTTGATTGTGAGTTGTATTCTGAGCCTCATCTAATATGACAAAGGCACTATCTAATGTTCTTCCTCTCATAAAAGCCAAAGGTGCAATTTGAATGGTTCCTCTTTCTATATAAGATTCTAACTTTTCATAAGGAATCATATCTCTCAATGCATCGTAAAGCGGCTGCATATATGGATCCAATTTTTCCTTAAGATCACCTGGTAAAAAACCTAAATTTTCACCAGATTCAACAGCAGGTCGCGTCAGTATTATCCTTCGCACCTCCCTCTCTTTCAAAGCTCTTACCGCAAGTGCTACGGCCGTATATGTTTTTCCTGTACCTGCAGGACCGATGGCAAATAACATATCGTTATCCTTCATCAGGTCAACCATTTTACGCTGGTTTACCGATTGGGCCTTGATCAATCTGCCTGAAACGCCATGAACTAAGACGCCGTCAGACTGCTTAGAATTTTTTTGGGGAACAACAGTTGAAAGAATTCTTTCAATACTATTATCATCCAGTTTATTATATCTGTGATAATACTTGACAAGCGATTCAAATTTCTTCTCAAATTCATCGAGCATGATCGCTTCACCAAATACTTTTATCTTAGTGCCTCTTGCGACAATCTTCAATTTTGGAAATGATTTTTTAACCAGCTCTATATTCCTATTATGAGGGCCAAAAAACTCGCTTGGAGCAATATTCTCCAGTTCAATAATTCTTTCGTTCAATACTAAAATATTTAGTTTAAAAATTAAGCCTTAAGTGCTTTTTTACTGTTTTAATTTGATTAGATTTGTACAACAAAAGTAGCACATTTTAATAGCAATTTACCAATTGTTATAAATATTATATCAACCCATCGGGAATCATAAAAAAATATGCCGATCATTACTTTAACAACCGATTTTGGTACTAAAGATCACTTTGTAGGTGCTGTCAAAGGATCCATTTACAGTGAGTTAAAAGAGGTTCGTATTGTTGATATTTCACATGACATTACTCCGTTCAGCATTACGGAAACTGCCTATATTTTAAAAAATGCTTATAAAAACTTCCCTCCTGGTACGATTCACATAGTTGGAGTTGATTCAGAAATAAGTGTAGAGAACAGGCCTATTGCCATTGAAATGGACGACCAATTCTTTATCTGCGGCGATAATGGTATACTTTCAATGATTACCAATGAGATAAATCCCGACAAAATTGTTGAAATCACTATTCAGGAACCGGAAGATGATAAATTGACAATTCTTGGTATGTTCATAAAGGTGGCATGCCATATTGCCAGAGGTGGAACCCTGGAAGTGATTGGTAAAAGAATTGATACGATCAAAAAGATTTATGAAATTCAACCACAGGTCAATGCTGAAAAAAATCAGCTGGTAGGAAGCATTATTTATATCGACAATTTTGGAAATGTAATCAGTAATATTTCAAAAGCTGTATTTCAAAGTATTGGAAAAGGCCGTCCCTTTGAAATCATTGCAAGAAATTATAAATTCGTGCAGATTCACGACAAGTACAATGATATCGTTGATTTTGATGTTCCCCTGGAAAAAAGACAGGACGATGGCAAGAAACTAGCCATTTTTAACTGTGCCAATTATTTAGAAATTTCGATCTATCGAAGTAATTTAAAAACGGTTGGCGGTGCATCCAATTTACTCGGACTTGACTATCGTGATAATATTACCATACGCTTTATTTAATTGATCTCATGTTGATAAGAATCGTTAAAATGACTTTTGAAGATGAAAACATAATAGTTTTTCAAAATCGCTTCGACAGAATTAAGGACAATATTATCAATTTTGAGGGATGTAATTTACTTGAACTCTATCAGGACAAAAACAAGGCCAATGTCTTTTTTACCTATAGTCACTGGGATTCTGAGCGTGCTTTAAATCTGTACAGGCAGTCATCTTTTTTCAAAGAAGTTTGGTCAGAGACTAAAAAACTGTTCAAGGAAAAACCCGAAGCTTGGAGTGTAGATAAAATTGTAAGTTTGAACCAGTCTTTGTAAAAAAATCTTCGCAGATGTTAGCCATTTTAAAAAAAGAACTCAATTTATTTTTTGCCACGCCAATAGGTTATTTGGTCATCGCCATTTTCCTGCTGATCAACGGCTTGTTTTTATGGGTCTTTAAGGGTGATTTTAACATTTTAAACGCAGGTTTTGCAGACCTCAACAGTTTTTTCTTTATCACACCCTGGTTTTTCATTTTTATGATTCCGGCCATAACCATGAGAACATTTTCTGATGAAATAAGGCTTGGCACCATTGAAATTATTAAAACCAAGCCCATAAGTAGCTGGGAAATTATTCTTGGAAAGTATTTTGGCTCATTGCTGCTAATTCTTATTGCTTTAGTTCCTACCTTCACCTATATCTACACCATATCTCAGTTAGCTGCCACACCCGAAAGTGTTGATTATGGAAGTATTTTAGGATCTTATATGGGGCTGCTTTTTTTAGCAAGTGCCATTACCGCTATAGGGATGTTCAGCTCGAGCTTGTCTGATAATCAAATTGTAGCATTCATTATTGGCCTCTTATTGTCATTTTTCATGTTTTATGGTTTTGAAGCGATTGGTGACCTTGGGAGTGTTGGAAATTTTGAATTAAAAAATTTAGGACTCCATGCCCGTTTTGTGAATATAGGTAGGGGGGTCATTAACACAAAGGATTTAATATACTTTTTGACAGTGACCTTTTTCTTTCTCTATATAACAAAAACAAATTTTGATCTCAAACAATAAGTGACTGAAACTGATATGAATAAAAGGAAATCATATAGTAACATTCTGGTCGTAGTGATCGCCTTAGTCGCCATCAATATTGTCAGTCTTTATGTATTCAAAAGGTTTGATTTAACCAATGACAAGAGATATACTCTTTCAGATACCACTATTGATCTAATTGAAGGTATTGAGGAACCTGTACAGATCAAAGTTTATCTGCAAGGTGACTTCCCTGCAGAATTCAAAAGGCTCCAGATAGAAACCGATCAATTATTATCAGAATTAAGTGAGATCAATGATCTGGTACAATTTAGATTTATTGACCCCTTAAGTTCTTCTAAAGATCTAATCAAAAAAGGCTTGCAACCGAGTCGCCTGACGGTTGAAGAAGGCGGAAAATTGTCAGAAGCAATTATTTTCCCCTGGGCTATTGTAAACTATAAAGATAAAGAAGAAAACGTAGCCCTTTTAGTAGATGCAGTGGGAGCCAGTCAGGGTCAGGAGCAACAGCTTCAATATTCAATCGAAAATCTTGAATATGAATTTGCCAATGCCATTCACAAAATAAGTAAGGAAAAAAGTAGATCCATCGCGATTCTAAAGGGAAACGGACAACCTGAAGATGTCTATCTCTATAGTTTTCTAAAAAGTTTAGGAACCCATTATAAATTGGCAGAATTTACCCTTGATTCAGTAGCATCAAATCCTCTGGGGACCTTAAACAACCTAAAAAAATATGATGTCTCATTGATTGTTAAACCTTCTCAAAGATTTAGCGAAAATGAAAAGCTGGTACTCGACCAATACATCATGCAAGGTGGTAAAACCGTTTGGCTATTAGACAATGTATATGCAGAAATGGACAGCTTGATGCAGACGGGTAAAACACTTGCCTTTAATCGTGACCTAAACCTCACAGATATGTTGTTTAATTATGGGGTCAGGATCAATTACAACATCACTAAAGATCTATATAGCGGTAGTATACGATTAGCTGCGGGAAACACAGGAAACCAAGTTCAATACAAGGATTTTTTATGGCCTTATTTTCCGATGATTTTTGCCGATAATTCTAATGAAATCACTAAAAATATCGAACCCGTTCTTCTTAAATTTCCAAGTAGCATTGATACCTTAAAAAATGGAATTAAAAAAACGGTCCTCCTTCAATCATCACCTCTGTCAAAAATTATTGGTACGCCGAGCAGCATTGAATTGAATGAAATTGCAAAGCAAGCGGATAAAAATGAGTATCAGGATGCAAATACAAATTTTGGAGTTTTATTGGAAGGCTCCTTTAATTCTGCTTATAAAAACAGAATTTTACCTTTTAATCTTTCGGCTTACAAGCAGCAAAGCATTGATAACAAAATGATTATCGTAAGCGATGGGGATATAGCCATAAATGAGACCTTAAGGGGCGAACCATTGCCCTTAGACAAAGACAAATGGACCAATCAAAATTATGGTAACAGCTCCTTCTTATTAAACAGTATACATTACCTCATTGATGATCAAGGCCTTTTAAGTCTGCGATCAAAATCGCTTCAAATCCAATTTTTAGATAAGGAAAGGGCCTTTGCCGAAAAGTCTTACTGGCAGATCATTAATTTGGTTTTTCCTCTGGTCATCTTACTTGTATTTGGCTGGCTCTTCAATTTCTTGAGAAAACGGCGCTACAGTTAGGTCTTTTGCAGACAATAGTAACTTCATAAATTTTTGTTAAAAACTATAGAAACGGCAGAAATACCTCCATATTTCACGTAATTTTATAGTTTATTAACAAAAACTAAAATCTATGCAATCTAAATTAATTACACTATTATTAATTTTTGGCGCTTTCACATTACAGGCGCAAATCCAGACCCCACAACCCAGCCCATCGGCTAAAGTACATCAAACCATTGGCCTTTCTGAAGTATCTGTAGACTATTCAAGACCTGCCGTACGAGGAAGAGCTATCTTTGGAGACCTAGTTCCTTATGGTAAAGTTTGGAGAACGGGTGCAAACATGAGAACAAAATTTACGACCAGTACCGATTTAAAAATAGACGGTAAAGAATTGAAAAAAGGGACTTATGCCATTTTATCTGTTCCTAACAAAGACAGTTGGGATATTGTTTTCTATACTGAATACCAAGCAGGTGGTGCACCGGCTGAATTAGACGACAGCAAAGTTGCACTTAAAGTAAGTGCAAAAGTGAATGCCATGGATATGGCTGCTGAGAACTTCACTATCGCATTTGGAGATTTAGCAGACGGGATGTCAGCAAACATGTATATCATGTGGGACAAAACCGTTGTATGGTTAAAAATTGAAACTCCTACAGATGAAATTGCTGTAAAAAGCATTGAAAATGCTATGGCTGGTCCTTCTGCCAATGACTACTTTAGTGCAGCCTCATATTACAGAAGTTCAGGAAAAGATTTAAACCAAGCCCTGGAATGGGTAAGCAAAGCTGTAGAAATGAGACCTGAAGCTTTTTGGATGTCGCGTCAAAAATCTTTGATCCAGGCCGATCTGGGTGATACCAAGGGAGCGATTGAAACTGCAAAGGTATCTTTGGCCGCTTCTGAGAAAGCAGGCAATGATGACTATGTTAAAATGAATAAGGAATCCATCGCTGAATGGAGTAAATAAATAACTGAATTATGAAAAAATTAAATATCTTCTTGGCATTCTTTTTTGTCGTTTCTGTGAGTTGCGCTCAAAAAAGTCCAAGGTTACAAACAAAAGGAGAACTTAACGGAACTCAAATCATGATTGATTATGGCGCACCTAGTGTTCGTGGAAGAACTATTTGGGGCGGTTTAGAAAAGTACGGTCAGGTTTGGCGGGCAGGAGCAAATGAAAACACTACGGTGTCATTCGATAAGGATGTGAAAGTTGGTGGCAAAACATTAGCCGCAGGAAAATACGGCTTCTTTATTATTCCTAATGAATCTGGTGACTGGGTGGCTATTTTTAATAAGAAAAATGATGCCTGGGGTTCTTATTCATACGCTGAAGCTGAAGATGCGGCTAGAGTAATGGTGAAGCCTCAAACAGACTCCAATGTTCAAGAGCAATTAATGTATGCTGTTGATAATTCGGGAATTGTATTTGCCTGGGATAAAATAAGGCTGCATATTGATGTCGAATAAATTTCAAATGAAATCAATTAAAAAAGCCTCTATGTATTTGGAGGCTTTTTTTATTGCTCACTTACTGGTTGCTTACTAAACAACTGAATCATCACGGACAAAACGATCACCAATACGCAACCCAATAAATTCAACCATAAATAAGGTAATACATCTAATTGAAAGATCCAGATAATGAATACCTGAGTTATAATTCCTCCGATAAACACCGCATTTCCACGAACCATTTTAATAAAAAATGCAATCAGAAATATGCCAAGAATATTGCCGTAAAAAATGGAACCTATTATATTGACCAGTTGAATAAGATTGTCAAACAAATTAGCCACACTCGCAACCAAAATTGCTAGCACACCCCATGCCAAAGTGAACCATTTGGTCACGCGAACATAGTACATATCACTGCGCTCTTTTTTGTCATTTCTCTTATACAAATCAATGGTCGTAGTTGCTGCCAGAGCATTTAATTCAGAAGCGGTAGATGACATGGCTGCCGAAAGAATGACGGCCAATAAAAGACCTATCAGCCCTCTCGGAAGATTATTTAAAATAAAATGGATAAATACGTAGTCTTTGTCATTGACTTCCTGACTTGAATCTGCCTGAAGAATCACCTCTTTGGCCGCCTCTCGGTTTTCAATTTCCTGTCTGTTCAATTCTTTAATAGCTGCCTTTGTTTGCTCATTGTCTGGTGATTCGACCAAACTAAACTGCAATTCTTTTTTCTTGATCGAAATCTCCTTGTGTTTTTCTTCTAATGAAGCGTAAGACTCCGCTAAGGGTGAATTTTTCACAACCTTGGTTGCTGAAGGATTAAAGTTTAATGGTGAGGCATTAAACTGATAAAAAACGAATACCATGACCCCAACCAATAATATAAAAAATTGCATTGGCACTTTTAAAAACCCATTAAATAGCAGCCCCAATTGACTCTCTCTAATTGATTTTCCCGATAAATACCGCTGTACCTGAGACTGATCTGTTCCAAAATAAGACAACATTAAAAAAGTTCCACCCAAAAACCCAGTCCAGATGGTATAACGATTATTCAGGTCAAAGGAAAAATCAAGAACTTCCATTTTACCACTGGCACCTGCTATCTGCAAGGCATTGGAAAAAGAAATATCCTCAGGCAAATAACTTAAGATGATGAAAAAGGCAGCAAACATACCAATAAAAATTATGGTCATTTGCTGCTTTTGAGTTACGCTAACTGCTTTAGTACCTCCACTCACCGTGTAAATGATCACCAAAACACCAATTATAATGTTCAGGCTTAATAAGTCCCAACCCAGCACAGCCGAGAGAATAATCGCTGGTGCAAAAATCGTGATCCCTGCTGCGAGACCTCTCTGTATTAAGAACAGGATAGCGGCCAGTGAACGTGTTTTCAGATCAAACCTACTTTCGAGATACTCATAGGCAGTATATACCTTAAGTCGGTGATAAATGGGTATAAAGACCACACAAATAATAATCATGGCCAGTGGAAGTCCGAAATAGAATTGTACAAATCCCATCCCACTGTGAAAGGCCTGCCCGGGAGTCGATAAAAAAGTAATGGCACTGGCCTGAGTAGCCATAACAGACAGACCAATGGTCCACCATTTTGCTTCACCACCCCCTTTTATAAAATCTTTTACATTCTTACTCCCTCTTGTTTTCCAGGAACCATATGCCACGATAAACAAAAGAGTAATTAAGAGAACCGACCAATCTAATACTGCCATCTATGAAGAATAAAATTGCGTAATTAAATAGAAACCAACAATATACAATACATTTGCAATAAGCATATAGGTATACATTTTAGTCCATTTTCCGGATATTTCTTCTGACTCTTTCATACACTTATTCTTTGATGTCTTTTTCAAAATCATTCTTTCCTATTGAGATCATATTTGTCAATAGTTTATAGGCCCCCGGTACACCGGCAGGTAATTCTCTGAAAAAAGATAGTCCTGTATAAATATAATGCCCTTTTCCATATTTAGCAACCAAAAGACTTCCATTCATTGGTTCATCCCCGTTTTCCTGAAAAGAAAGAACTGAGCTAAACTCTTCTCCCCACTTATTTGGAAAGTATAACCCTCGTTCTTGTACCCATCCATCAAAATCTTCTGACGTTATTTTATTCGGATAATTCAACACTTCATTATCTTTATCAATAAAGGTCACTTTCGCATTCTCGTCAGTGATTCTGTCTCTAGACAATTCCAGTTTATATGGGGCAAGATTATCTTTAAGAACCAAACTATGACTGGTATTATACTGAACGATCACATTACCTCCTCTTTCAACATATGCTAATATTGCTGCCTGTTTCAAAGCCAGTTCAGGAACCGTATTATACGCTCTGATTCCTAACATAACCGCATCATATTGTTGCAGGCTACTTATCGAAATATCTTCAGGGGCTATTTCATTTACAGTATACCCAACCTGTCTCAGGTATTTAGGAACCTCATCCCCTGCTCCTTTGATATAGGCGATCGACTGTCCTTTTTTCTGTAGATTTAACCGTACAACCTTTGATTCTGACGGCAATAAAACAGATTGTTTTGGGATATGATCATAGCTAATCTCGATCATGGTTTTATCATAAACTTCATGAGCAATTGTTAATTTAGGCCTGATATACCCCTCACTTTGTTCCTTCGTTGGAACGACTGTAAACATCACTTGCATTTCTTCTCCCTTTTTTTGGATCTCAAAATCAATTTTGGAAGGGCTCACCTCCCATCCTTCAGGCACATTCAATTGAGCCATCCCAGAAATACTATCTTTATATGACTTGATCATTACAGGAATTTCCTTGGGTTGATCGTCATTAAAAATAACCACCTTAGAAGCTATTTCACTTACGGCGTCTGGCAAAATTTCAAAAGGCTGGTAAACTTCCCCTTTTACCGGATCATTGTATTTATAAATGATATCGCGTTCAAAGTCAATTGATGTTCCGGCAATATCAACTGTGAATACCAATTTCTGAACAGGTGTAGAAATCGGGTTTCCTATCAGTTCATGGTCTTTCACTGTATACATCCCTAAACTACCTTTTTCTTCTAACCAATAAGGAGATGTGTAAGTAGCCGAATCTGAAATCTCAATACGAACCTCTTCTTTGTTTGAAATATTATTATCAAGTGGCAGGTTTAGAGTGCTTACAGTATGTTGAGGAACTATTTCTATTGACTTTAAAACCATTTTCTGTTCACTTCTGTTAATGGCTTCAACTGACACAGCCATTTCACTGCCTCTGGAGCCATAGCTCTGGGCAGCAACTCCTTCAAGGTACAAGCCTGAACAAGCTGCGATAATTTCTTTGATCTGTGCAATTTTAAAGGTTCTCCAGTGCTCATCTTTTAAACTAGCAATCAATGAATAGGCTTCTACCAATTCGGGAACGCTCTTTGAAGGATCTGAAAAATCAAACTCTCTTTCAACCTTCTTTAATATTTTCTCTATGGCGGCACCACCTTCTACTCTATTCCAACTGGTGTCAACTCCTTCAAAGACATCCAATCGATCTTTGGGCATCCTTCCTTTCAACAAGCGAACATACTCTTTGTCGCTGCCCCTGGTCCCGGTGCTACCAAACCCCTGGGATTTGTGCATACTCCTGCTCAATGAAGCTATTTCAGAATTCGACAAGCCTAATGATGGGTAATAAATGCCTGTATCAAACCAAAGCATATCTGATTTGTCTACTTTTTCAAAATTCTCACGACTTCCATAAAACCACCAGTGCGTATTAAAAAACAGGCGCTGTGTCGTCCAGGCTTTAACAGCATCTGTTTTATAGGATGCATCCGCCGCAAGATCGAAGGCCTCGGCACTCAACATGGCTGAAGAAGTATGATGACCATGTGTCTTTCCTGCTGATTCTGCATTGAACCTGTTGATAATAATATCGGGCTGAAATTTTCTAATCACTTTCACAACATCATTCATCACCAAATCCTTGTTCCAAATTTCCAAGGTTTCATCAGGATGCTTTGAATAGCCAAAATCATTCGCTCTGGTAAAGAATTGTTCACCCCCATCTGTCTGACGAGCCTTTAGCAATTCATTGGTGCGAATAACCCCCAATAACTCCCTGATTTCAGGACCAATCAGGTTCTGTCCTCCATCTCCTCTTGTAATTGACAAATACGCTGTACGCGCGTGAACCTTATTGGAAAAATACGAAATCAACCGCGTATTCTCATCGTCAGGGTGTGCAGCTAAATACAATACTGATCCTAAAAAATTGAGTTTTTTGATCGATTCATGAATAGTTGCTGAATTAGGTTTATCAGGTGCCTGTGAATATCCGGACAGGCCTAAAAATAAACACAAAAAAAATGTCGCAGTGAATTTGGTCATAACTGTAAAAAAACGAAGTAATATGTATTAGAAAATAATTTAAATGGCCTTTTACTAATTGTAACTCCTTATCGAAATCTCAGATTTCGTTTGAAGCTTCCTTTAAGGCATGCTTAAACAAATCTAAAGAAATATAGCGTCGTTTCATGCGTATTAAGAAAAACTTAACATTTTTAAAATGTTCATTAACTCCCCAAATAAATTTTCACTTTTAAACTTTAAAATAATATATTTGTAAGCCTGTTGATTTGGGTCAATAAGCAGAATGAATTTATAGTTCAATATCTGACTAGTTTAGTTAAAATTAACGCCCATATGGTAACAGTTTTCAAAAAAATCATAAAATTAAAAGGATGAAGTTTATAGTTTCCAGTTCTCAATTATTGAAGCAGTTACAAATTTTAGGTGGTGTGATCAATACAAACAACACCTTACCCATACTCGATAATTTCTTGTTCGAGTTATCTGACAATCAATTGCGAATTTCTGCCTCAGATTTGGAAACTACGATGAGTACTTCTATCGATGTTGAAGCCGATGCCGCTGGGGCCATTGCTGTTCCGGCCAGGTTACTACTAGACATTTTAAAAACATTTGCTGAACAACCGCTTACTTTTAAAGTAGAAGATAACAATACCATAGAAATCAGTTCTGATAGCGGTAAATATGCCTTAGCTTATGCCGATGGCGAAGAATTCCCAAAGGCAGTGGAACTGGAATCTCCGAGCAGTACTACGTTAAAGGCAAGTATTTTATCAAGTGGAATCTCAAAAACGATTTTCGCATCCGGAAATGACGATCTAAGACCAGTAATGAGTGGTGTCTTCTTCCAGTTGAGTCCTGAAAACCTGATCTTTGTTGCAACTGATGCCCATAAATTGGTGAAATACATTCGCAAGGATGTCAGCGCAAGTGAGGTGGCCGAGTTTATTATGCCCAAAAAACCCTTGACCCTTCTGAAAAATATTCTTTCTGGAAATGACGAAGATGTTGTTATTGAATACAATGATACCAATGCTAAATTTACATTCGGCACCAGCACCTTGATTTGCAGATTAATTGACGGTAAGTATCCAAATTATGAAGCCGTTATTCCAAAAGAAAATCCTAACAAACTAACGCTTGACAGAAGTTCCTTCTATAACTCTGTAAGAAGGGTTTCTATATTCTCAAGTAAGACCACCCATCAGATTCGATTAAAAATGGCCGGTACCGAGCTGAAAATATCAGCAGAAGATCTTGATTTCTCAAATAAAGCAGATGAAAGATTACAATGTAGCTACGAAGGTGATGATATGCAAATAGGCTTTAATTCGCGATTTTTACTTGAAATGCTCAATCATTTGAACTCGAATGATATATTATTGGAAATGTCTTTGCCCAACAGAGCTGGTATCTTAACTCCTATCGACGGATTGGAAGAAGGAGAGGAAATCACCATGCTAGTTATGCCGGTAATGCTTAGTAATTAAGACATAAAATAAGCTAAACCTCTAATCTTCTTTGAATTAACTCATGGCAATATTTTGCCAATTCAACTGTTATTAGTATATTCGCCTTAAGAAAATAGTTGAATCCCCTAAAGTTCAATGTATTTTTTAGTAAAACTGATCAACTAGTATTAAGGTAATAACCTAAATATTAGTATTTTATGTTTATCATAGAAAGGAAGTTGAACGAAATTGCGCCTATGAAAAGAAAACTACTCTCAATTTACTTATTGATAGCATGCTCCTATGTCTCATTTGGACAAATGGATTATTCCGATGTGGAGTTTAGAAGCTATATTTACAAATACAAAGAAGCTGAGCCCAGAACTTCGGAGCTTGGTATAGAAAAGCAACTTCTGACCGAAATCGTCAAATTACTGGGTAAAGACATTTACACAAAGGCTGAACAAGATGAAATTGTGTACAAAACCTGGTTGGCCCTGGCTAAACCAAAGGTTTTTGATTATGTTTATAAAGATTTTGCTGTAACTTCAAATAAAAACTGGGGCTCTGAAAATGCGAATGGAGAAATCGTGTTGGAACCGAATCCCTATTTGACAGACTGGACGGTAAGTGATGATGAATATCCCTATTTTCAGCTTGCCCTCAATAAGATTTTAGAACATTTTCAATTGATGACCTATGGAGATGATGCCGATAGTGTTGCCTCTTCATTTAATGAACTTCTCATCACCAAGGACTTTCAGTTTTCAGCACCTAAAGAAGATGACTGGGCCTATTCTTATATTGAAAGTGTTAATTCTGAATTGCAAAAAGAAGGTCTCGTAGCTTTAGTTACCAAAGGTTATTATAATATCATTGTTTGCGACATAGAAAGTAAAGAACAACTTACGGATTTATTCGAAAAGTTTAGGTGGGAATTAGTACAACCCTAGTTTCTTCCTAAAGTTCCCCTCATTAATCTGCTTTACTAATTTAAAGCAGATTTTTTTTTTTAAATTTACCCAATAATCGATCCTTATTATCGTTTTAAATGGAATCAGATTCAATGTGTTAAATCAAAAAAAAGTGAGAAAAGCCATATTTTTATATTTCACCCTGCTTTATGGTGTCGGCATTCTTGCCCAACAAAAAGATTATACAGAGATTCAATTCAAAAGCAAACTAAGAAATTATACGAAGGTATTGCCAAAAACCAAAGAATTTGGCATTGACAAGGATTTATTTGTTCAGCTTTCAGATTTACTTACGATGGATGCTTTCGATGAAAACCAAAAAATCGATTTAGCCAACAAGCTTTGGCTCGCCGTATCCAATCCTCAGAAGTTTGATTTTGTGTACAAGGATTATTCTCTTAAGACCATAAAAAACTGGGGCGTTAAAATTAAATTTGAAGATCCTAATTTTGAGCCCAACCCCTATCTTGCAAAATGGACAGTGACTGCCGATGAATTTATTTATATGCATTGGGCCATCACTCAGATTCTTACTCATGAAGGATTAATGGCCTATAGTGAGAAGGCCAAAGTAGCACAGAAGGCTATCAATGAATTACTGCTACTCAGTAAATTAAAGTTTTATCAAGCCAAACCTGATGAATACGCCTACGACTATCTGCATCGAAATAATAGCTTACTTAAAAAAAGAGGTTTGGTTATCCTTATTTATAATTATCATTTTGACTATATCGTCTGCGAAATTGAAAACAAAGACAAGGTTCTTGAATTACTTTCAAGACTCAAATTAGAATATATTGAGCCCTAGGTTCGATTGACCTCATCCTCAACTTCAACGCCATCAGTGGCCTTTACAAATACATTTTAATAATTTAGCGTTCTGACCTGTCCTTGGCTAAAGTGTCAAGATTCGAGATAATTCACTTTTTTCTTATGTGAGAAGACATCATTGCGATCACTATGATTATGCCTTATATGTGAATCATTTGAAAATGGAAGTTGTTAAATAAACAAAAAGAGAAAACGACCATGTATGCAGCAAAACTCCCCCATCAGATCATTACTCTTTTCTTCGCATAATCAGAAGGCAGTATTCCATACCTATCTGCAAAACATTTAGAGAAATATGCAGCTGAATTAAATCCTGAATCAAAGGCTATTTCAGAAATATTACCCGTTTGATTTTCAATCATCCGAATTGCTTTATTTAACCTGTAAGACTTTAAAAAAATATTCAACGATTTTCCGGTGATAAATTTCACCTTTCTATACAACTGTGATTTACTCAGTCCAAGAGCAGTACTAAAATGATTCACTTTCAAATTCGTCTTATTCCATTTCTTTTCAGTAAATTCCATTAAGGATGTAAGAAATTTTTCTTCTAAAGGTTTTAGAGGACGAAAATAAGCATGTTTAATTGTTTCAGTTAACTGATTATTACTGCATAGCTCTAAAACACTAGCTGAGAGAACGATGCCTCCAGCTACCTCCTTACACATCCTATTCGCATCTACAATCGTTGTCTCAAAAAAGCCCTTTCCTTCAGCTACAGGTAACCCACAACTAATTCCCATATGAAGGGTATGGTATTCTTTAACATCTTCGTTGCTTCTATATTCTGAATAAATAGTGGAAGCGCAACCTATGGCATCCGACACGGCTCTAAAAGAAACCAGATTCGAGTTTGCAGTGTTCTTCACCAAACGGCCATTAAAATTTGATATCTGATCGATGATCAAGCCATGAAAATCAGAAAGATGTTCATTGCCTACAATATCATTCAATTCAACCAAACTCCTGGGAACAACTTCCAACATCATGATAATTCTAAAAGCAGGGTCATCAATTACCTTAGTCTCCGAAACTGGATCAGAAATACGACCTAAAAAAGATTCCACAATACCCGGATTCACTTCAATGATGCTATTGGGAACCCCTCCATGGGCCTTATCATGCATGGCACTCAAAGCCTCCTTATTGGGAGCCTTAATCAAGCAAAATGCCGTCTTTTTTTGACCATCATACCAATAAGTTAGTCCTTTACAGCCGAATTCATCTTCAAATTTTAAATCAGCCTGGTGAATTCTAGCCACATGTTCTGCATCTATACTTTCATCCAGATCATGTCTGTCCATATATATCGGCATATTCTAAAGGTTTGATTATAAGTTTGCTGTTTCTAAGTTACAAAAAAAACACAAATTGTTTAATCTTTGATTTAGATAAGCAACAAATCCTTAGACACTAACCCCTTGTATTGTAGCAGGGTCCAAAAAAAAAACCGCCAAGTGGCGGTTTTTAAAGGGTTAGTTTATTTTGGCAAAATTATTCTAATACTTGATTGACTTCGTACTTACCATACTTCCATCCTCCATTCTTGCCTCAATCAACATGACAGTTCCTACCTTCACATTATTAGTTTGTAGTTGGAATGAATTCCTTCTGGGGGCATCCATAATAATCATTCTCCCTAATAGGTCATAGACCTTGATTTCACTCACTGATTTACCAGATATCACAGTCATGGTATCAAACTCATTAGTTACAGTAAATCTATCTTTATCCAAATCCTCAATAGGTCCCAGATCAGCATTTTTGTTCACAAACTCTAATCTAAATCTATCTGAGAATTCACCAGCTTTAGTTGCTTCGAATTCATAATCTGACTTTGAAAGGTCATGTTTAATATTCAAATAAGTATCTACTAAATACATATCAGCATCGGTCAAAACGCCTTCTTTATTCTTAATACTCATTTTGAACCAGCCTGCTTTCTTCGTATCAAATCCTAAATTAACATCTTTAGTGGCTCCAAAAACTCCGAGTCCTTGAATTACAAATTTATCGTTTTCAATCTTCGAATAAAACTTGCTCGTCTTCTCAATTAACGAAATCTTTGAATCATATAAATTACCAATGGCATCAAAATATTTGTCATAATCATCTGTTGCTCTTGCATCAAACCCGATTAAAATATCACTTTTCTCAGTTCCATGAACCAGTCTTAACCAAACTTTTCCTTCGCCCTCGGCATTTACGGCATCCTTATTTTTACCGGTTCCTTTGTAAAATTGATCGTTCTGACCAATCAATAAGTGCGAGGCATTAATATTAAAAATACCTCCGGCGATTGTTCTGATCATGAATCCCTGACTTGAAGCAATATTTTTAGTCACACCATCCGCAGATTCTCCTAAAGAATTATAGTACACATAATCTCCATTGAAATACTCCCCTGTGTCAGGATCTACTTCAGTTCCATGCGTCCATAAGGCGATTTCAGCCACATTTCCATTGTCTTCCATTACCTTTAGAATGTCAATAGCAGCTGGGTAAGGATTCCCAATAAAATTATAGTTTTCATTAGCATCTGGACCATTACCCGGAATACCGCTATAATAAAGATTATCCTGCCAAGTTCCATTGTGAGGTACTCCTGTAAACGTTAATGTTTGAATTCCAGTTGAAGGCCCAGGAGCCGTATATCCTTTTCCTCTTGCCATGGCACCCGATGAAATATACCAATACCCCCAATTTGGAACCGAATTCACATTTGGTGGTCTATAGTCAAAAATTCTATTTAGATCAGATCCTGCAAAAATAGTACTAATCTGAGAGCCCTCCACAGGTGACGACCAATACGTTAGATCGTTAATATCATCTAGTGGCGTCGAATTCTCAATTTTTGTAATAACACCCAAAGTCGCGAACGGATCTAATACTACTAATGACTCCGTATCCCCAATGGTCAGACTTCCATCAACAATTAAATCTCCATATAATACAATACTATTACTGGTTGCACCATTCGAATCAAAATTAGCCGCAACTCCAGAGTTAACTGTTAAGTTACACGCAGTAAAATTAGTCGATGCTCCTGTAAATGAGCCCACAATTACTGCTGATCTCGTCTGATCAGGAAGTCCGTTAGACCAAGAGGTTCCATCAAACTCCGTTACCCCTGTAACTTGCGTTCCTAAAGCCAAATTTGTACTAGGGTTGGCGCCATTAACATCATCCAAAACTATAAAGGTCCAATCATTGATATCAAAATCTTTATGAGCTTCTTCAGAAGAACATCCTCCTTTAATATAAGAAACAGCTGACCCCCAAGGATCTGGTGATTCGTCTTCATTTGCAGATATATTACCCATTAAATCAACCCTTAAATCGTAACAATCTGCACCATTTGAAGTCGAAATTAATATCACATCATCACCGTCAAAATTACAAACTTCTGAATTAATCTGCACTGCACTTCCCAAATTTCCACTTAGTGGCAACGCAGCAATTGAGTTTTTAAATAAGATGGTTTCTCCAGCAGCCAATGCAGGAATTGGTGTATTTTGGTTTGGAGCCTGATTCTCAATCAGCCCAGCACGAGCTGCTTCTTCATTATACAAGGCCAGAAAATAAGTATCCGCTGGTATGTCAGCACCAGAAATATTAACCACCTCAATCCAGTCATCGGTAGATGTAAAGCCATCATAATATTGTGAAATCATTATTTGATTCGGTAGGACAGCAACCCCTTCTCCGGCGACATTCATAATAAATGTATTATTATTCGCAGCATCACTTAGAATTAATATAGTCGCTGCCAAGTTATCTAGTTCAGAAGGATTAAATGTAACATCGAACGTTTCACTTGCCCCTGCTGCAATGGAAAGGTTAGCAGGTCCTGTTGAAGAAAATGACCCATCTATTGAAGATACTATGAAATTCAAAATATTCAACGTTTCAGAACCATTATTCTCTATGACAAATTGATTCACCGAGGAAGTACCCGTAGGAACCGGACCAAAATCAGAACCATTGGAGGTTAGTGCACCCGCACTAGACACAATATCAATCCCATTCCCTGTAATATTAATTTGAGCACCAGCGGGACCTGGAGCCTCAACATCAATGTTCCAGTCTTTATTAATCAAACTGGCAAAAGCAACTGCAGAAGCACCAGTTAACGATTCTCCTGAATTTTGATTCGCAATTTCTAAATTCCCATTCGTAGCTCCGTTATTATCTAAATCAATCACTATTTGATCAAGTTCAGTTGAAGTCAAATCAGTTTGGGTCAACCTAACATCAACCAAGTTTGGCTTGGAAGATAAATCAATCGTAGAAATCTGAGTATTATCTGCATGTAAAAAAGCCAAGGCATTATTCGCAGACAAATCAACGGTTCCTGAAGAAATCTGTTGTTTTCCTCTAAGAATTAAGTCGGTTAATAAAACATTCTGAGTTACATCAATTTCACTTAACTGGTTATAACGCATATTTAAAACGGTAAGATCGGTAGCATTTGTTACGTCTATCTCGCTTATTAATCCTCCATTACCATTATCGTCTACCCAAAAATCCAATTCTGTCAAACCTACAAACCCAACATCACTTGTAATCGTAACAAAAATTTCACCCCCGGCACCATTCGAACTAAAATCAAAGGTCGGGTCATTAATTTCTGTTTCCGCAATGGTTACAGCACCTGTTGTAGACCATTTCAAAATATTTCCTGAATTCACTACACTTTCAGGTGACCAGTTGGCACTTGCAGAAGTAGTTGTAAACGTAATTTCCTGAACATCAACCACAGGTGGAGCCTCCACATCTATAAACCAATTTTTTGCCGTCAAGCTTGCATAAGCAGCTCCTGCAGCTGGAGATAAATCTCCTGCATTCCCACTAATTAACAAATTTCCATCTGTCAAACCATGTGCATCAAGATCAATCAAAACCTGATCCAATACATCAGAAGTCAATCTTGCATTATACAGTCTCACATCCAATAATAATGTATTGGTTGATAAGTCAACACTATTAATTCCTGTTCCATCTATCTGAATTAAACTTAATTCAGTATTGTTTGTAGTTACTAAGGCTTGATCTGGAATCTGATTATAACCTCTTATGATAAAGGTCTCCAATGCCGTATTAGAATCCAAATCTATCGTAGAAAGTTGAACGTATCTAGGTATAAAAACTTCTAATGCCGTCGCATTCGTAATATCAATTTCTTCGATCAAAGCTCCAACACCATCCTCGCCATTCCATAAATCAAGTTCAGTTAAACCTGAAAATCCATCTGTACTTGTAATTGTAATATTAATGATCTCATTGTTAATATTTCCACTAAAATCAAATACCGGATTATTTCCTGGCAACGTAATTGTTCCAATATCAGCATTCGTTGCTTCCCATTCAAAGACAGCACCGCTATTTACAACATTCAGTAATTGCCACGTTGAACTTGAACTAGTCGTAGTTAAAGTTATCTCCTTAATATCTGTTACAGGAGGAGCGTCAACGTCAATAAACCATCCTTTTACATTCACCAAACTATTATATGCTGCAGCCGAAGCTTCGCTAATAGGTGATACATTACCTGAAATTAACAAATTACCACCACTTGCACCATTAGCATCTAAATCAATTAAAATTTGATCTAACTGGGCAGTAGTCAATTGGGCATTATTTAACCTAACATCTACTAAATCCGGTTTCGATGCCAAACTAACAGATGAAATCTGTGTCACATCACCTTGTAAAAATTCCAAGGCTGGATTTGAATCAAGATCTAATGTTCCTACCGATATCTGTTGATTACCCCGTAATACAAGTTCAGTCAATAGGGAGTTTGATGAAACATCTATTTCACTTAACTGATTATAGCGCATATTCAAACTGGTAAGACCCGTTGCGGCTGAGACATCTATTTCTGTAATTTGACCACCATTTCCGAAGTCATCAACCCAAAAATCCAATTCAGTCAATCCAACAAACCCTATATCACTTGTAATTGTTACAAAGATATCATCTCCTGAAGCATTAGAACTAAAATCAAAAGTTGGATCATTGATCTCCGTTTCTCCAATAACAACAGCTCCTGTAGTTGACCATTTCAATGTATTTCCTGCATTCACAATAGCTTCAGGTGACCAATTTGAACTTGCCGATGTTGTTGTAAATGTAATAGTCTGTATATCTGTAACCGGCGGAGCATCTACATCAATAAACCACCCTTTCACATTAGTCAAACTATTGTATGCAACGGCAGAAGCTTCACTGATGACAGATGGATTACCTGAAATCAACAAATTCCCTCCACTTGCACCATTCGCATCTAAATCAATTAAAATTTGATCAAGCTGCGCAGTTGTTAATTGTGCGTCATACAATCTTATATCTATCAAATCAGGCTTCGAAGCCAAACTTACTGATGATATCTGTGTAACATCAGCTTGTAAAAATGTTAAATTCGGGTTTGAATCAAGATTCAAGGCTCCTGCAGAAATCTGCTGATTCCCTCTTAAATTTAAACTTGTCAGCAATGTATTTGAAGATACATCAATATTACTCAATTGATTGTATCGCATATTTAAACTGGTAAGATCAGTAGCAGCAGACACATCAATCTCTGATATTAATCCTCCATTACCAGAATCATCCACCCAAAAGTCCAGTCCTGTCAAACCAATAAAACCAATATCACTTGTAATTGTAACAAAAATATCGTCTCCTGAAGTGTTCGCACTAAAATCTAATGTAGGATCGTTTATTTCTGTTTCACCTATAGTGACCGCCCCAGTGGTTGACCACTTCAATGTATTCCCCGAATTTACGACACTCTGTGGTGACCAATTTGAACTCCCGGATGTTGTTGTAAATGTTATCGTCTGAACATTTGTTACCGGAGGAGCATCGACATCGATAAACCATCCTTTACCATTTAACAGGTTATCGTATGCTGTGGCAGACGTTTCACTAATCCCTGAAGGATTATCAGAAATTAATAAATTTCCTCCAAAGGCTCCATTATTATCCAAATCAATCAAAATTTGGTCAAGCTGAGCGGTTGTCAACTGTGCGTCATACAACCTGACATCAACCAGGTTCGGCTTTCCTGCCAAACTTACAGAAGAAACTTGTGTAACATCTGCTTGTAAAAACTCCAAATTTGGATTAGAATCAAGATTCAAGGTTCCTGAGGAAATCTGTTGATTTCCTCTTAAATTTAACTCAGTCAATAAGGTATTTGATGAAACGTCAATATCACTTAACTGGTTATAACGCATGTTTAAACTAGTTAAATCAGTCGCAGAGGAAATATCGATCTCTGTAATTAAACCGCCATTTCCGGAATCATCTACCCAGAAATCAAGCTCCGTTAATCCAGAAAAACCAACAGATCCAGTAATCTCAATAAAAATTTCATCACCATCAACATTTGAACTAAAATCAAAAGTTGGATCATTTGTAACAGTATCATCAATTGACACAGCTCCCGTTGTTGACCAGGTCAATGTAGTTCCTGAATTAACCACCGCTTCAGGCGACCAATTAGGACTTGCCGAAGTTGTTGTCAACGTAATAGTTTGGGACCATGAAGCAATACTTAAACTAAGAAAAAATATTAAAAGTATTTTTTTTATCATAATAAACAATTTTATTTTTTGAGCAAAATTCCTTTTTCAAATTAGGGATTAAAGATAATCAAAAATAATTGTTGTACCATTTTTTTTTCTTAGAATCAACGGCCCCATATCCATAGCCATAGCCATATCCTTTTTTCGAAGTATCTATACCATTGATCAACAAGGCCATGTTTTTCAGTTTGGCTTCGCCAAACATCTTGGCAGGAATATGTAACATTCTTTTATCTAAATAACCAGACTTCATGACATATATAGTCAAATCCGCAAACTTGCTAACCTGAACGGTGTCTGTCACCAAACCAACGGGTGCAGTATCAACTATAACATATTCATAATCAGACTTTAACTGCTCAAACATCTCAACAACCCTACTACTCATAAGCATTTCAACCGGATTTGGAGGTATATCTCCAGAGGCAATAATATCCAAATGTTCAAAATCATTTATCCTCAAGACTAAATCTTTAATCTCCAAGTTTTTATTTTTCACATAATTGGTGACACCTTGCACTTTCTCTAAATTTAAGTAATCCATGAATTTTGGAGCTCGCAGATCGAGCCCGACCAGCACTGTTTTCTTACCCGAGATAGCCAATGAAGATGCAAGATTAATGGCCGAGAATGTTTTTCCTTCCCCACTAATTGTGGAAGTAACAAAAATAGTATTGCCCATTTTTTCCTCATTCAACATAAAACTAATATTCGTACGAACAAACCTAAAGGCTTCAGCATTTTCCGAATTATCATTTTGTAAAATAAATTCGTTATTTGATTTTCTGATTGTTGGAATATCACCGATGTATGGAATTCCTAATTCTCTTACATCTTCTTCATCCCTAATTTTATTATCAAGGACATCTTTAAAGTAAATGAATCCAACAGGTAAGAAAAGTCCAACAAAGAAAAAGCTCATAAAATTGAGAATCACAATTGGTGAAACCGGTACTCCGTCCGTATAGGCATGATCAATTATTTTTGCCTTGGTTACAGTCACGGCATCAGACAAAATAGATTCTTCTCTTTTTTGAAGCAAAAATAAATACAAGGCATTCTTCGTTTCTTTATGCCTCACGATTTCTTGATATTCCTGTTCATTTTTAGGAACATTCTCGATTCTTGAATTAATCTTATAACTCTGATTGTTCAAGGAAGATAATTGAATTTCTACCAACCTTTTTTCACTCTCGAGACTTTCAATTAAATTATCCTTAATCACCTCTAGCTGAGAATCAATATTGACCACAATAGGGTTAAGATCACTAGAACTCTTTAAAATTCGATTTCTTCTTAAGATTAGATTATTGTATTCCACAATTGATCCTACAATGGAATTCTGGGACAATCCCACATTCGAAGGAAGCAAATCATTTTTTCCATTGTTCCTGACGTGGTCCAACATATAATCAATAAGTTTCAGCTCTGTATTCACTGAAATCAGTTCATTTTCATTCGCTGAAGATGATTGAAGAACAATCTCTGCATTGTTATTAGAAGAATTCAACATTCTATTCTTTGATCGAAATTGTTGTGCTGAAGTTTCGATTGCTTCTAATTCAGAGGACAACAGCAACAGGCGTTCATCCAAAAAATCTGTAGTGGATTGATTTTCATTCGATCGTTCATTTATAGCATCTGCATTGTATTGTTCAATCAAATTGTTCACAATGGCAAGTCCTAAGTCTATAGAAGGTTCATCAATTGATATCTTGATTATTTTGGAAAACATCTTATCTACGGGTTCAATGTTCAATAAATCAAGATATTCAGTAACCAAATATTCCTTCGGTCCGTAGTATACGGTCAATTTATCATCTATGTAGTCAGCAATCAGGTTTTCTACAGCATCGATGCGAATATTCACAACCCTCGCTACTTTCTTATTCCCATAACTACAATTAAAAGGTCTTCCAAAACTAAGATTTTCAAACTCCGTGCCGCTGTGATCGGTCAAATTAAACTTATTTTTTGATATAATTTCAATCTCAAAATTAGTATCCAAAAAATCTTGATCAACACTTTCATCGAGA
The DNA here is from genome assembly GCA_964419405.1 of uncultured Flavobacteriaceae bacterium. Lineage (GTDB taxonomy): Bacteria > Bacteroidota > Bacteroidia > Flavobacteriales > Flavobacteriaceae > Lutimonas. The sequence continues at coordinate 28,476 of CAYQPI010000109.1, read as the reverse complement.
ATTGTAATTGTTATAGGCGAATTTGGAAATGTTTCAACATTATGCGGAAAGCCATTTCTAAAAATCCTACAAGTCAAGCCCAATTCATCTACAACTTTTGCCATTAACCTTCGGGACATTAAAATCTCCATTTCATTATCCAGACTCTCATCACCTGACAACCCCATTAAACCAAATTCCTGAAATGAATTCAAATCATTTATAGAATTACCTTTCTCTTGTTCTTTTATTAAAATAGAAGCATTGATTCTATATTCCGGCACTTCAAAATACACCTTTATTAAGGCAAGAATTAAAAAAAAGAAAACACTTAAGATTATCCATTTCAAGTGTTTAAAATATTTATCAAGCTCGTTCTTCTTCTGTCCATCAAACCCTTTCGAAATCATCGACGTTGATGCAACTTGTTCTTTAAAATCCATAAAAAATTTATTAATTAAGCGCTCCTTTTGTTCTTAAAAACAATGTTGTAAATAGCTGTGAAAAAAAACTTCATGTCTGTAGTATATGGATTTCTAATCTTTTCATCCAAATATTCTTTCTCAGCTTGTAGGACACTTAAAACATTGCCTTCTCTGTTAAGAGCGACATACGGAGGAATACATCCTGGCTTTTGAGTTAGCCTTAATTTTTGCATTTCTGTTGGAATATCTTCAAAATATCTTTTAGAAACTGGTCGAATACCAACAAGTTTCAACTCGCCTTTCAAGACATTCATCAATTGAGGAATTTCATCTAACCAGAATTTCCTCATAAACTTACCCCATGAAGGAATTCTGAAATCGTTAGCAGGTTTACCTGAATTAGCATACCCGTGTGCATTAACTATATAATCTTGTAAATATTCACTATAAGGATGCATCGTTCTTAATTTATACACACCTATAATTTTTCCGTTCTTACCTAATCGAGGCATCTTATATAGTGGACCATAGCTTGGACTATCATCAAAAGCAGGATCTTTTTCTTTTTTAACAACATAATAAATGAGGCCATCAATTGACTTAAAGTCCATGATCCTAAACCCGCAACTCACCAAACGTCCTAATCCTTCAGCTTTAGACAACAATCTATCATTTCCTTTGGTAAAATCAAAGTAATATTTTTTAGTAAACGAAACCTTAGGAAGAATCCTCTTTGTCAAAAATTCAAGCCCGAAGTAAAGATCCTTAAATATAGGTACTTTACTAATTTTCATTCTTTTCTTTCTGGCAGAAAAAGTTTCTAGACACCCAACATACAAACCACCTACAGGCAACATTTCATTAATTTGCTCTAAGTGTTTATTTATATACCTAACATCATTAATCTTCGCCAAATTAACAAAACTCATCAAATCTTTTCCACTTATGGAGGCTAAATCTCCATTTCCTACAATAGTTTTTGACGAACTTAAGTCAATGTAATTTTCAACATAATTAAAAACATCCGAAGTCGAATTAGAATCGAAATAATCCTTGTTTTGCTTGTAGTTAGGATTATTAAATTTTCTTAAAATAGAGTTTCTATTACGAACTAAAACAAATTCTTCACACCATCTTAAAAAGACATCATGGTCAATACCTTCACGTCTACAAATTTCTGCCACACTTGTTTGTCCGGTCTTTCCTTCAATAACAATCTTGAACCGCTGTTCAGCTCCTGATAAATGATTGTCAAACTCTTCATCCGCTTCTAACAAATCGTTATTCAAAAAGTCCTTGGTCCACTTTTGAAAAGTATCAATGCTAATTCCTTCCAATTGACACAATTCTTCAATAGGCATCGCATTACTCTGTCCATTCATAACAATCCTCATTTTCTCTTTATTATTGAAACTGAGCTTCTTGTTATCAACGACCGTGTTATTATCAACAACTGTAGGAACCGATTTCGTCCGCTGTTTTCTTTTCCTTAAATTTTCTTGGTGTAATTTTGTTATCATAGCAATTGAATCTTTATACCCTCAAAACAAATTTTAGATATAAATTCAGTATTGCCATCAACAACACTCAATACCATTGAGCCTGATTTGGAACTTAGAATTCCTGAACGTATGAATACCAATTTTATCATGAGGGGGTTGACAAAATTTATTTTAATCTTTTTCTTGGTTGTAAATATACAATATTTTCACAAACTACAAACTAAACTGAGGAAATTATTCTCCCTACAAGACACTAAGCGCCTCATTAGCAAAGTTTTATTTCATATTTTCTGATTGATTGTCCTCAACAAAAAATAACCATTTTATTATGTTTTTCAAATTCTGGATGATTAATTCATTACTCCAGCTGAACCAGTTATCATGCCATCTTTGGGGGTGGAAATTAAACATGGCATGATCAGGTAATTTACCATCATTTAAGTGATCAATAATATCATCTGTAGAATGAAGTCTAAATGTAAACTTCGAGGCGACCTTATCTCGAACACTGAATTTATGCCCATCCCATCTCCTTCCAGTATCCGTACAATACAGCACCTTATTAAAATCCAAATCATAATAAGGTTCTCCAATTAATCCTAGGGACTTATAATTTTTTGTTTTCCATAATTCTCTGTTGTCATACTTAGACTTTGGACTTCCATGCATACAAACTGTTGACACATCAGTCAATTTTCTTAATCGCTCTAAATCTGACTTGAACAAACTCCATGCTTTTTCAATATCGCCGTTCGCGGTGTCCATGGTTTCATAATGATACCCCACCTCATGTCCCAGACTTGATATTTCTTGGATCACTGCTTCATTCCAACTTTGAGGTTTAGACCTAAAATAATACACCCCTTTTATTCCTAATTCGTTTTGTAATTTGGCTAATCTTAACGAATGATTTGGTAAATCATCCACATCATGCCTCAATATAATAACTTTTTGTTTCGGTTCGGTTAAAAACTCTTTAAACGTTTGAAACTCGTAATTGCATTTTATCATGCAACTTAATAACTCCTTGTATTTATCAATTGTAAAATCCATTTAGCTATTAAATTTTAATCATTTAAAAAATTTCCTACATGATAAAAATCGACATCACTAGACAATGCACATATTTCATCAGACTTAGCATCACCAATAAATAATGATTTTTGCCTATTCATATTATATTTATCAATCAAATACTCCAAAGCCTCATTTGAAGGTTTCGGTTTGTACTCGTTCGCAAAAACCACCTCTTTGAACAAAACATTTCCCCATTGAATTTGACAAATTTTATTTTTCTGCTGTTCTACATTACCATTTGTGACAATGAATATATCAGACGTAATTCTATTTAATTCTTTCAAAATATTTCGCATTTTCTCATAAAGTTCCATTTTCTTCTCTAATTGATGAGTTCTGAGTATCATCAAGAATGAATCCATATCTGATAATTCCAAATTAAAATAGTTAATCATTCTGTCAAACAACCTTGTCCTACCAGAACGGAGAAATTCTCCCTTCAAATAATTAAAGACCTGCACCTTATCCACCCCGTACTTTTTACTCACTATAAAACCAATTCGTTCATATATGGGAAACAAATAAAGGTTTTCATTGTACAAGGTATTATCAAGATCAAATACATAATTTTGATAGTCCAATACGTCATTTCTCGTTTTGCTCATAAAGCTAAATTCTCAAGACCGTCTGAATTGATTCCAATACCTCCCCAGTATCTATAAAACTTCGTATGCCAGTCTATACTAAAATCAGGAATTTCTTCATCTAATAACAGTTTAACTCCTGCATAAATCAAATTTGCGCCCGCCAAGGTAGCCATCACCATCGTACCCTGGACTCTTGGATTACATTCTATAATTAATGGAACGCCTTTGGAATTCTCTTTAAACTGAAAACCGAAGCAATAATTCAATTTTAAATGATTAGCTATGCGATTGCTAACATCTATAATCTGTTCATTTTTATTCAAACTTCCATTGAATGTAATTCCACTCCTGACCAAATCTCTCGTTCTTGGAATAACTTCATATTTAGATCCTGTATTCAATAAATCAACTGTGTATTCTTTTCCAGGTAAATATTCCATAACAATCAATTCAGGAAAAGAGTCTCCTAGAATTTCATATAACCCCTTCATCCTAATATAAAGGCTGTTAGGTTTTGCATTATAAAACATATCTTTCAGTTCGATAGATTCGTCTATTACTCTAACTCCTCTTGAGCCGTTAAGATCCGGCGGCTTTACCACTATCTTTTCCTTAGGCCAACCCAATTCCTTTGATGCTCTTTCAAGTTCATCAAAAGAACGTACTAAATGACATTTCGCAGTTTGAACTCCTAAAGATTCACATGATTTCATCAATTTAAACTTATCATTGGAAGTGTTTATTGAATCCGCATCCGACAAAAGTATTTTTACTCCTATTTGTTTGAAAACTGATTTATTTTTTGACAAAGGAATCAACTCTGCTGTATTTTGAGGAATAATTATGTCAATTTTATTCTCCTTACAAATGTCAATTAGAGCTTCTAAGTATTCTTCAAGTTTACGGGCAGATGGTATTTGATAAAACTTATCAGCAATATACCTTCCGATTACATCCGGATTCATATCGGTTGTGACAATAGTGACTTTTCTACCGTCAAAATTTTTTCTCATAGAATAAATAGTACCAAAAATCCCCGGCGAACCAGCACCTGTAATTAACACGTTTATAGTTGACTTCATCTTCGTTTATCTATTAATTAATCCATCTAATTACTTCAAAAGCTTCAGCATATTGAGACTTAATTTGCACACCCCTTGTCAAAGCCAATCCCTTAATAAAATCTTCTGAAAAATAAGGTCTGTTCTTTATCACTTGAGAATTATATGACTGTAACATCTCTATTTTTTGAGCTAATTCTTCAGGGCTAACTTTGTAAAATAGTTGTGTATTAAACGTGATGTGATTCCAGGGTAATTCATAACTTATGATACTTGAAGTTGATTTGAACGCGCGAACCATTTCATTTGCCACGATTTGATGGTCTTGATGAAAATCATTCAATGAAGGACCAATAACCAAATCGGGCTTAAAAGAATTTCGGACTTTAATCAACATTTCCAAAATTTCTTGCCGCTTTTCATGTAAATACCTCACCTTAAAATGATTAATAATTACATTATCCATTGGTAATTCAAGTTTTTTTACGACATCAATAAATTCGTTTTCCAGAGTGTCGTGAGCCATACCTTCTGGCAGAGAAGATTCTGCTGTTGAAAAAACAATCCAGAAAATATTCTTTCCTTCTGCTATAAACTTTGATATAGTCGCTCCACTTCCCAATTCGGCGTCATCAGTATGTGGAGATAATATTAATACATTCTTCATATTATTATTTTTTGTATTTGAATTTATTCTGATACTTATTATCATTTTTCATCAGCTCAAAACTTTTTGGAAAATTCTCTATAAACCAAACTAAAAATTTTGTAGCATCGATGAATTTCTCCTGCATTTCATTAGACTTTGACTTTATTACCTCCTTTTGGTTTTCCTCCTGAACGAATTCTTTTATAAACGGCATCAGTTCTGTAGTCGATTGAAAGTATCTGGCAACACCTTCCTGCTCTTCTAATCTAATATTACAAGCGATTGGAAGGGGGTTAATCACTATTGCCATTGTTCCAAGCAATGCACTTTCAGACCCCATAGTAGAACTTTCCCCAACAAACAAGGTTGCGAAGGCTAAAACATCGTGAATTCTATCAGGAGAGATCTTCAATTTATATTGCTGTAAATCGTCTGGTAATTCAGCCTCGGAGGTGATAAATACTTGATACCTTTTTGACAAAATATTGATTAACTCCTTTTTAGTTTCTAAATGCAATCCCTCCTGACCTATATCATGATGGGCCTTCCATGAGACAAATCTCAAGACTGCAAATTCTTTAGTAGGCTCAATTCCCAAATCGTCATAAATGGAAAGGTCTGGTTTAAAATAATTCTTATGTAAATAAAACCCTTCAACCACGTTCTCAAAACGAATCTGTTTCTTACCCAGATCACTTCCAAAACTTGAGGGAGTTAAAATAGCATTACAAAAGGGATACGTAAAAATTGAATGCATGGTATCTGTATGCTCTGTATCATTTAATGCAATGTGGGGCTTTCTCATTAAAAAAGCCACTTGTGAAGCGTAAGGAGATGAAAAACTTAGAAACAAATCAGGTTTGAACTTTTTAGCCTCTCTCCAAATTAGATAATCGGCCTGAAACATGTAGGTGAATTTTCCAACAATTCCATCACGCCCCTTACCTCTGTCAATGAAGTCAAATCCATATTTTTTAAGGAGAATTTGGATAAATTCTCTATCTCTGGCAATAATCAGAATTTTATGATTATTCTTTTCCAAAATCCGAAGCGCATTTTTAAAGTAATGAACTTGTCCGGGATGCCCAATATCAACTAGTATATTCATATCTATGTTTTACCAACAAATACCGTAATAATTGTTCGTATTTTTTATGTTTAATCCTATCAGATCGATAAAAATCTTATTCGGATATTTTGTTAAATATTCTTCAATGCCTTCCATGGCATGTGTAATAATAATCAATTCACTTTTCAAAATTAAATCTTCCAATTCTGTCACAAATAACCTTGACAAATGCGGAATATGCTCTTCAATATAATCTTTATTTGTACCTGTTAACTTAGAAATACTCACATTTTTATCAAATACTTTTAAACTATAGTTTTTACCTAAAAAATATTCAGCCACCTCTACAATAGGACTATATCGCAAATCATCTGTGCCAGCTTTAAAACTCAGTCCTAAAATTCCAATTTTTTTCATTTGAAAGGACTCGACCAATTCTATCGTTATTCGTTTTTGATTTGAATTGGAGTCTTCAATAGAATTAATAATAGGAGAATTCAGGTAATTGTCATGAGCTAAGGTCTTTAATCCTTTTAGATCTTTAGGCAAACATGATCCTCCATATGCAAAACCAGGTTTAAAGTAGTAAGGTGAAATATTCAATTGATCATCCTCACAAAAAAGCTCCATGACATTGCGGGAATTAATCCCTAATTTTTTACATATGTTTCCAACTTCATTTGCAAATGATATTTTTAAGGCATGAAATGAATTGTTCACATATTTAATTATTTCCGCCTCTTTGACATCCACGCAGTGGATTGGTGCATTTACCTTATCATATAGTCTTTTAACTATATTTACCGCTTTCTTAGACTGGCCTCCTATCACCGTTACAGCAGGGTTATAATAATCCCTCACAGCACTACCTTCTCTCAGAAACTCTGGATTTGAAACGACACCAAAATCTTTATCTAATTTCTTACCAGAAGTTTCTTCTATTAAATTTGACACCTTTCTGTTTGTACCAGGAAGAACTGTAGATCTAATGACAATTGTATGAAAGGAATTTTTATTCTTCAGTGCTTCACCAATTTCCCCGGCAACCTTATTAATAAAACTTAAATTCAGATGTCCTTCCCTTGTAGATGGTGTTCCAACACAAATTATTGAAATATCACTTTTGTGAACCGCTTCTACAAAATCCGTAGTGGCCGATATTTTTCCTTTAGCAAATTCCTCTTCAAGAATTTCATCAATATCTTTCTCAATAATGGTTGGCTTTCCACTATTGATAAGATCAACCTTATGATCGTTAACATCAACACCAATCACAGAAAAACCATTTTTTGCCAAACATCCCAAACTGACACATCCTACATAGCCTAGTCCAAAAACTGAAACATCCATACTCAATTCTTATTATATGATTCTACTCTTTCTATTATAAAACCTGTGACGTCTACCCACTCACTTTTTAAGGCTTCTCTAAAACTATCTTGTGATTCAAAATCAAAATTCTCCTCAAAATCATTTAACCGTTGAGGAACATCCTGAATCTTAGTAAAATACAACCTAGATTTATCCATCATGATCTGATTTGCTTTCATTTCTCTAATTCCGCAATAAATGCTCGGAACACCCAATACAGCTCCCTCTCTAGACATGCTATCCCCCGATGAAACCAACGCCCTGCTATGATAAATCAATGAATGAATATCATTAACTGGTTCTTTTAGCAAAACCCAATCATCCGGATACATGGCTCTTTTCGACTTATCTTCAAGGGAAAGTAACACTTTATACTTTTTTGGAAACTTATCAGCGATTGTTGCGATTAAATTTTCTTTTTGATCTTTATAATTCAAAGTTCCTGTTATAACCTCTCTTACAAAATAGTATCTTTTTGGATCGACCTGATACTCGCTCAAAACCCCATTATCCGGTTTAAAATAATCACTTGAAAGATAAGCCCATTCTTTTAAAGCATTAAAGATTTTCACCTTTTTATGCCCATTTTTCATATCACTTCCTGTAATATGATAAATTTCTGTAGAGAAATTTATCATTAAACCAACATTGATCTTTCTTTCCATATCATCATTAAACATGATACTTGGAAAACCAAAAGTTTTAGATACCATACCGTGCAAAAAACCATTCCCAACTGAAATATCTGGTTTCTCTCTAAAATAAAAAATGTAGAGCTTTAATAACCTAGCAATATTCGCATCAAAAATAGTTGATAATTTACCTCCTTTATGTCTGCCAACAACCCTCAATTTACAAGGGACCTGAGAGAGTTCCTTTTGAGCTATTGAATTCAATTTGCCCCGATCTAACACAGTTACAACTACATTCTCCGAAAGCGACAATTTCTTAATTGCATTCAAATAAAAATTGAATTGGGCAGGATGACTAATATCAAACCAAACTTTCATCTCTTCTACTTTAAATATTTTCCTGAGGAGGAAATTCTTAACTTCTCTTTGACGACTACCTTCGATGGCACTTTGTACAAGGCTAAATGATGCCGACATTCTGATATTACCTCATCAATTAGTTCACTCTCCACATAGGCATCTTTCGCAACAACTTCTGCTACAATAATTTCACCCTGCAACTGACTCTCTTCCCCTTTTACTTTACAATTTTTGATATTTTCAATATTGAGAATCACTTTTTCCACTTCTTTTGGACTTACTCTCTTACCAGAAACTTTTATAAAATCCTTTTTACGACCTACAATATATATAAAGCCATCCTCATCTTTAAAACCTACATCACCAGTATGCAACCAACCATTCTTAAGAGTTTCTTTTGTTTGTTTCATATCATCAAAATAACCCTGCATTATATTATCTCCTTTAGCGACTATTTCTCCTTCTTTTTCTACTTCTAATTCCTTACCATCTGCATCAACTATTTTCAATTGAACTCCTGGAATTCCTTTGCCAACAGATCCAATTTTCAAGGGTAACATCTTTGGATCAAGATATGATAGTCTTGCCGTAGCCTCTGTTTGTCCATACATGACATAAAAATCAACTTCAGGAAAACTTGTAATAAAATCCTTGATAAAAACATCATGCAACTTTCCTCCTGCCTGTGTCACATACCTCAAATCCGGGAATTTTGTATGCCTGAATTTTTTTGATTTATTTAAAAGAATTTGAAAATGGCTTGGAACACCAGCAAACCCAGTACAATTATGTGAACTCAAATCATTCAATACTGATCCTAAAAACATAAATGAATTATTCAAAACCAAAGATCCGCCTACTCTTAAATGCGTATGTAAAAGAGAAAGCCCATAACAATAATAAAAAGGCATGACAACCAAGACCCTGTCTTTATCACTCAGTTTTAAATATTGAACAATAGATTCGGTATTTGCTCGAACATTTTTATGTGACAGCATTACTCCCTTAGGAACATTTGTTGACCCAGAGGTATAAATTATTTCGGCGATCCTATGTTCGTCGAAGGTAGCTTCATCTTCCTTTCCAGGCTCAAAATTTGTTTCATTCTCTAACCAATTCCCGATAAAAGAACTGGAAAGTAAATCAACATGCTTTGGAATGATCAACTTTTGCAAACTCTTATCGTCTACAAAAAACACATCGCATCCAGACGACTCAATTATATATCCCAGATTATCCTTCTCAATCAATGTACTTAACGGAATGCAAATATTATTGGACTTTAAAATTGACAAATAAACAAGAATAAAAAAGCTTGAATTCTCTGAAACAACAGCAATTTTATTGTTCTCCCCATATTTCCCCCTCAAAAAGGAAGCTAATTTAATGGAGTTTTTAAACAATATTTTAAAACTTGTTTCTGAGTCACCAACAAGAAAATCCTTATCCAGGTTCCTGGTGTTTTCAAAAAAATAATCAAATACATTCATAGTCCTTACATGAATAATGGCCTCATTCTAAGGTATTCTGTGGTCTTTTTCTTTCGTTCAAAACTTTTGTATATATTTTCTATTTCCAAGGGAGTCCTGTTCATTACCGGTCCTACTTCTTCGGCAGAATAACCATTTTCCCAACCAAACCAAATTAGATCCATTTCCTCAAAAGGCATTTGATAAAAGAAATCTTCCTGTGTCTGTTCTGCCGTATAGGTATCAGTTGTTGGGGTTCTATCAATAATCTCCTGAGGAACACCCAAATGCCTCGCTATCTGATAAACCTGAGTTTTGAATAAATGACCAATTGGCATGCAATCAGCAGCTCCATCACCATGTTTCACAAAAAAGCCTTGCTCAACTTCATGCTTGTTTGGAGTTCCTACAACGGCGTAATGTAATCTTTCAGCATGGAAATACAACATACTCATTCTAGATCGTTGTTTAAAATTGGTCGAAGCAACAATTTCCAAATATTCACGAGCTGGTAAGCGCTTATTTATCTCAGTGCCATCAGGCTTAATCACAGTTACTGAAAATAGGGCTGGAAGATTTTCTGCTATATTTTGCTTAATTTCAATTCTGGCTTTATCATGCTCAGCATCAAAATCTGAAACAACTCTTTTTATTGCCTCATCTCTGCGCTGGTAGCAACCAAATCCTTCAAGAGCTCCAGTAATGTTTTCTTCAATAACTTCTACCCCAAATTTATCGGCCAATTTCAATGCAAAAATTTTACTCTCATCACTTGAATCATTTTCAGGTAAAATTATCCCTTTGAGCTTATTTGGCCCAATAGCCTTTGCACAAAGCGCAAATACAACCGATGAATCAATACCTCCACTTATTCCTACAACACCGCCTCTTCTTTGCAAATCAGTGAAAACCTTTTTCTCAATATCTTTCATTATTTCATCACATACTTCATCAATATTTTCAATTTTCAAAATATCTTTATTAAAAGGAATTCTTCTTTTTGTTGTTGCCATAACTTTTAGGGGTTTTAATTTTCTACTATTATTTTATCTATTTTTATTAAGTCGTTCTTTAAGAGACTCTTATTGTTTCCAAGCACAAACAAATCATATAATAAATGTGTTGAAACGATGGCTGAAATTGCCATATTGTCTGTCTCAGATGTAGGTAATGAATTATACACTTTATGCTTTAGGGTCATTACCTTTTCCTTATCAAATATACCGGCCTCTTCAATAAACTTTTCAGTTAACATCCTATTAATTTCTTCGGGAATATGTTTCGAACTAAAAATACTTTGAATCGGTGCTCTGTATGCCTGTTTTGACCTTTCCAATATTTCTTTCGGAATTCTTCCTTTCATTAAGCGCTTTAGAATATATTTTTCATTGAGTATTTTAAGTTTATAATCATCTGGTAAATTAAAACAGAATTCTACGATTCTATGATCTAGAAAAGGGTAACGTCCTTCAACGGAATTTGCCATCGACACCCGATCCCCCTGAGAGGATAATAGATATCCAGACATAAAAACATTTAATTCTATTAATTGAGCTTTTTGTAAGGCACTGTATTCATTAAAATTATCTCCAAGACCTTGGATAAATTCTTCAATTGGATCATAATTTGCTTGTTCTAAGTCATATTTACTTGTCAGATACTTTTTTAATCTCGAGGTATTATTCCATCTTAAAAGATGAGAATATACCGGAGATTCAGTTTCTGTCAATTTATAGCCGAAAAACATCTTCAGCACACTATTCGGTGCATTATTTAATCTTGTGATATAAGGATATAGTTTATTCAAGAGCAATGATCTATACTTAGAATTAGGATCCTTGGCCCAAAATCTACGAATCTTTGATTCTTTAAAAATATTATAACCTCCTAAAATTTCATCCGCGCCTTCACCTGTAATTACAACCTTAATATCCCTTTTTCTTACTTCTTTTGCTAATAGACTCATCGGAATTGGGGATGTCCTCAAAACAGGAATTTCTGAACTCCAGACGATATCCCTAAAATGATTCAGCAATTCATCAGATTTACATGTGACTCCAGTGTGCTTGGTATTAAAATAATTCGAGGCAATCTCCTGATAACTACTTTCATCAAATTCCTTCTCCTCAAATCCCAGTGAAAAAGTTTGTAACAGTTCTTTAGAATAATCCTTGATATAAGAAGTCGTTACTGATGAATCAAGTCCTCCACTTAAATAAGCCGCTACAGGAACATCTGCCCTCATTCTTAACCTAATTGAATCCTTATACAAGGCTTCAAATTCTTCCATTGCATCTTCAATGGATTCAAAATTCGACTGAGAATCAGGCTCTGGATAATTCCAATATTTAACAATGGAGCTTTCTGAAGAACGGACCCTCATGAAACTTCCTGGGGGAACCTCATAAAAGTCTTCAAAAAATGTATCAGCTTTAATCTTAGTCCAAAAAGTCAATACCTGGTTTAAGGTTTTTTTTGAAATTCTGAAATCAATTCCTGGAAATTCCAAAAAAGCTTTCATTTCAGAACCAAACACAAAAACATCATCCTTTTTTGTGTAATATAAGGGGCGGATTCCAACTCTATCCCTTGCCAGAAAAAGCTCTTCTTTTAAACTATTCCAAATAGCAATTGCAAATTGACCATTTAACTTATTCAAAAATGATGAACCATATTCAATGTACATATTAAGGACAACTTCTGTATCGGTATTTGTTCTAAAAACATATCCTTTTTCAACAAGATCCTTTTTCAATTCCGGGAAATTATAAACTTCACCATTAAATACTATCCAGTAGTTGTCATCCATTGAATTTATAGGCATGGTTCCATTTTCAATATCAAAAATACTGAGTCGTACACTTCCCAAACATACCTTGTCTGAAATAAACATACCGCTTTCATCAGGACCACGATGCTCAATTCTTGATAACATCCTCCTAACAATATTTTTTTTCCTCTCAGTACCTTCTGAAAAATTATAAAACCCGACTATTCCACACATGAACGCAACGAATTACTCAAACCAATTCTAATTTTTGCTATTGATAAACTTTACAATACTCTCTATAGATTGAAAGTTCTTGGGATTTAACTCTTCATCAGACACTTCAATATTATATTCTTCATTGATGAATTCAATTAAGAATAAAAGCCCCATAGAATCCAGTAAACCAGTGTCAAATATCATTGTATCGTCCTTAACCTGATCAATTTTTGACAATGAAGTCTCAATAATGTAACCTCTAATTTTTTCCGTAATACTCATAATTAATAATAATTTGTTAATCAATAAAATTTCTGAACCATAACTCAAGATTAATCCATTTCCATATCTCACGTGACATATCTCCTTCCTTTCTCAAATGCTTCTCATACTGAGATTTTGCAATTTTTTCATCAAAGTATCCACGTTTCCTAAAACTTTCTGAATTTAATAAATCAAGGATATATACTTGAAACTCCTTAGATCTAAACCATTCGGCTCTAGGATTGGAAAATCCCTTTTTGTCTTTTCTGTTAAATATTTTTTCGGGTAATATATCTTTAAGAGCATGCCTTAAGATATGCTTCGTTTCACCCTGAAATATTTTCATATTTGACGGTGTTTTAATGGTTGCCTCCACTAATCTATGATCCAAAAAAGGAACCCTTGACTCAATTGAAAAATGCATTGAATTCAAATCTTCATACCGCAATAAATGCTCTAATTTATACTCAAAATGCTGAATTAGTGATTGTTTTAGACTTTTCGGTTTATACAACAACTCATTTACCTTGCTATTCTTATATTCTTGAATAAATGATTTTTGAATGGAGGGTGAAAAATGATTATTCACATTGACCTGAAACCTGGACGGCAATAAATAGTACATAAAATATTTGAGCGCCAGAATTTTCTTATGCTTCTTCAAGTACCAATAAATTTCTGAAAACAATCCAGATATCTCGAACTTTTTGAGGAGTTCAATATAATAACTTCCAAAAAAATAATGATATCCTGCTAATTGTTCATCTGCTCCCTGTCCGTCTAAGGTCACTTTAACATGTTTTGAAGCAACCTCCATCACCTTGTATTGGACATATGGACTCGTATCTGGCATGGGTTCATTATGCGTATCTATAAATGTCTCAAATTCATTGAAAAAATTAGTCGCATCCGGTGATGTAAAATTCATGTTCTTTACTATACCGTTGAACTCTTCAATAAATTCTCCTTCATCATTTTCATCATCACGTCCGTAAACCGCAGAAAAAGTATTCAATGAATCTATATCAAAGTCCTTAACCAGAGAAGCGGTAATCGCAGATGAATCAATCCCGCCACTTAGGGTAACACCAATTGGCACATCAGCTCTTAGTCTAAGTCGAATTGATTCCTGGAATAATTTTCGATATTGTTTAACATCTAATTCTTCCGTACCTTGAACTCTATCACTAAGTTCGTACCATTTACCAAAATTCACCTTTGAATTAGTTATTTCAAACCATCCACCATGATCTATTTTACGAATACCTTCGAAAAAAGTAGCATTAGAATGGTCGGTTCTATTATAAAGGAGGTAGTCATAAATGAGTTGATTATTGGCCTTTTTATTCTCTAAAAGAGGCAAAATGGATTTTATTTCGGAAGCAAACAAAAACCTTTCATTATCGTGATAATAATAAAAAGGTTTAATTCCAAATCTATCCCTGGCACCAAAAATATCTTTTGTCTCTGTATTCAAAATAACAAAACTGAACATGCCGTTAAATCGAGGCAAACATTCTTTCCCCCATTCCATATAGGCCGCTAAGACAACCTCTGTATCTGTTCCGGTTTTAAATTCGTATTTATCTTTTAACTCTTCCCGAATCTCTATATAATTATAAACCTCTCCATTAAATATAATAACGAATTTCCCGTCTTTACTTTTCATAGGCTGATGACCAGCCAGGGATAAGTCTAAAATACTCAATCGTACAAAACCAAGTCCAATATTTTCTTTTAAAAATATTCCTTCGTCATCCGGACCTCTGTGTTTTATGGCTCCTATCATTGTCTCGACATTCTCAACAAGCACATCACCATTGTTAAAATTAACTATTCCCGCAATTCCGCACATATCTTACGCTTCTATTATTCTTTTGTATTTATCAATAATCTTGGCTGCTATCAAATTTGAATCCAAATGATTCACATTTTCCCGACCCTTAGTCCGATCAAATTCCAATACTTTGAGAATTTTATTTGCCAAATCCGGGGCATCATGAGCTGCGATGAAACAGCCTTCAGTTCCAGAAATCACCTGCCTGACATCTCCAACATCAACTGAAACTATCGGAATATTGCAAGCCATTGCTTCTTTAATCACATTCGGAGACCCTTCATGAATTGAAGTTAAAACGACAGCATTTGATGCATTAAAGAAGTATAACGTCTCTTCATGGGGAATATTATCAAACCAAATTATCTTTAGATCAGGAATAGATTCCTTAACAATGCTAACCGCTTGGTCGAATAATTTATAATTCTTTACATTTCTATTCTTATTCGCCGGAAAAAGCAAAACAGTGTCAGAGTTGTCCAGATTTAAACGCTTCCTTGCGTCAAATTTATCCATGGGTTTAAAGTGTTCAAAAGAAACTCCATTGGGAATGACGTCCGAATGAATATTTTTCAAGGCCCTTTGCATACCTTCCGACTTTACAATAAGTCCATCATAAAAAGGTAAGGTCCACTTAATTACCTTTGTTAAAGCATGTCCAAGAGAAGCATTTTTATCATAATCATTTTTCGTAGCTAAGATATCACTTCCCATCAGTGACAAAACCTTCTTTACTTTCACTCTTGCTATAAGTAATGCAATCCCAGACACTCCGTAATGAACATGAACCAAATGAATTTTTTTATCCCGTATAATCCTTCTCAACTCACCTATGGCCTTAATATAACTTGAAAACCCATTATTCCCAACTACATAATACTCTAAATCAACACCTTTCTTTTTCAAGGATTCACCCTGGCTAAAAATGATAGGTGGAACATTTCCTTTGGCGGTAGATCTTGATACAAATAGTACTTTCATTTAAAAATTGTTTTAACTACGATTTAAACATAAGGCTTTTATAAAAACCAATAAAACTACCATAAATCCCTGAAGCCCTAATGATGAATTCATCTTGACTTGCGGTATCATTGGTACTAAACCTTCTAAGTTTAAAAGTGTTTGTATTCATAGAGTTATAACCATTCTCACATGTTAAACCCAAATTGTACCCTAATTCTCTTACTACATCTATAGTTCTACTGTCGTAATTGCCATTTGGATATGCGATTGAATTGATATTCAAATCATATTCATTTTTCAAATACTCTTTCGACATCCCTAGCTCTTCATATAATTCTTCATCATTACACATTGTCAAACAAGGATGAAATTTGGTATGCGCCTGAAAATTGACAATTTCTGACATCTCTTTCAATTGGCTTTTAGAAATTGCCTGTGGTTCTGTAAAATCTAATTCATTTGAAAAGCCCAATGACTGAAGTTTTTTGAGTCGTTCCTTATTTGCCAATTTCTTTAACCCTTCAACATCCAGCGATGGTTTTTTATAGGTAAACCAATAATGCCGGTTTGTATTGATAATGTGAGAGCAAAGAAAAATTGTGACTGGAGTCTTATACTTTTTGAAGACCTCTAATAAGTCATAATTACCTACATGCCCATCATCAAATGTTATAATCATTGGCTTCTTTGGCAATCTATTTTTCTTCGAATCTTCATACCAATTCTTGAGTTCATTTAAACTGATAATATTATAGTGCCTGCTTAAATATTTAAAGTTTTTATCTGCTATCTTTTTTGGAATATCATGGTACATAATGATCGTCACTCTATTTCTCTGAATAACTTCTCTAAAAAGAAATACTACACCTGAAAATCGAAGAATTTTAAAAAATATTTCTTTTGGTTTCATACCACTGTTTTTTGATTGAGCTCTATGTAAAATTCTCCAAGAGTCTTAAAAACAGCTCCTCTTTCCGTCCCTTTTTCTATAATTCTACGATAAGAATCTGTATATCCATCAAAATCATAGTCATTAAACTTATCATTGTGATAATTCACAACTAATATAGCCTCCTTCTCTTCACAAAGCTCAAATAAAGATTCCAGCATATTCCATTTTGAGTCAGTATTCATGAAACAGCCATCCATTAGTACTTGCGGAATAACCATAAAATCGGAATTATTGGGTCTGAATGATGAATATTTATCTTCAAGGAACCCTACAAAATCGTTCGACCCGTAACTAGAATCGTATTTCAAACCAATCTCCTCATGCAATTTCCATGTTTGATCGTTAAGGTTTAAATGATGCTGTCTTATACCGTGAACAGCATGGCCTAAAATATTTTCTAAAACCTCCTTTTCATACCTTAACAACTCAATATCTTTGTATGAATTAAACGAGCCATGAATTCCTATTTCCCAACCATTCTGATCTAACCATTTCATAATATCAACAATTCTTGGGTCATTTATGTTATATCGACCGTGTGACAGATAAAAGGTTCCAGGCTTTTTTAAATTAAATTTTATAGATTCATTCAAAAAGAAAAAAGTAGATTTTACTGAATATTCTTTTTCTATTTCAATAATTTTTTCAAAATTCCAATAAGTATTGGACTTACCAATTGATTTTAAGTTCTGAACCATACCTTTAATATTTAAGGAACTTAAATTTCTTATAGGTTTTGTAAAATATTGATATGACTTACTAATTCTGTCTATATCATGAGATAGCGCAATTCTCAGCATATGATTAAAATTTGAGTCTATTATACATTAATAACTTCTTTTCTGGCTCTTTATTCTCCAATTCACCTCCTATATATACGATCGCAGCAATGTAAAAATACAGACAACTAATGATATTAAGAGACACGAAGACTGGAGAATAAAACATAAAGTCCAGGAACAAATAAATTGAACTAATCAGGAAGCCAAGCAATAGGTAATTCCCAATAATCTTCGATCTTGTTATAAGCAAACGGATTAAATTTCCAATTAATACCATATAGCTGATCAGGCCTAAAAAACCAATTTGCAAAAGGATCCATATTGATCCCATTCGTCCTCCATACCTAACTCCATAAATTTTGGCCATGGTACCAGAATTAGGGTTCAGAGATGACTGCACCAAGACACCGGCACCGTCTCCCAAAAGAAAACTAGAAAATTTTGAATTAAAATTATACTTGAAAAAATATATAAACCCATCCTTTCGTCTCATTTCCATTTTACTCTCTCTTGCAGAGGTATACTCGTTAGAATAGCTCATTAAATAGGTGATATCAAATGTACCCCAGTTGCTTTGTTCTTTATTTAATGTGGGATTCGTTCGAACCATCATATAAAAAGCAAAAAATCCTACAATAACGATGAGTACAAGTTTTCTGATTTTTTCAAAGTCAATCTTCTCAACAAAAAATACAAGGAATAAAAAATAACCAGTAATAAATTCAAGTGGAATTAAAAAAACAATGGCTCTTTTCTTACCTATTATTCCAAATAAAATATAACATATTATTAAAATAACATATCTCTTTTTTCCAAAATAAAGATACAAGCTTACCAATATACCAATCGTCAATATTGGAAATACTGTAGACAAACTCCCATCCCCCACACTCATCGTCCCGATTGCACCTTTTTCAGATTGGCCCAATATGAAGAATTTTATTATGATGGCCGGAATCTGAACAAGAACCAAGATCAAAACCCACTTCGTAACGGAGTTGACTAATTTTGTATCATCTTCATTGACTATTACTAAAAAGTAAAAATATGGTAGGATCGTAATGAATAAAAATTGAACCAATGATATAAGGCCCACTTTATTGAGCAACATACTTAAAAGACTAACACAAATAAAAAAAATAGCTTCTGCCAATAGCGGCTTTTTTAATTTTTTCTCATTGCCTACCGCTGTTAATCCAAAAAGAAAAAAACCTACCACAGGAATTCCAATTTTATAAATTGAAGTGGGGATCCCTAACAAGTTAAACAAGCCTTGATTAAAAATCAGAAACCAGAAAATATAATGAATGAATCTTTTCATTTTAAATTTAAGAGATAAGGCTTAAACATTTCATGGCATATATAATCCCACTTATACACATTTCCAATTGATTCTCTTATAGCTTTGGAATCATAAGTTAATAAAGAGTTCTTAATGAACACTAAAGATTCATAAAAAGAATCAGCATTATCCTGACACAATACTCCGTTCGTTTCATCGATTACCTTTGCATTCTCACTAGTATTTGTTCCGATACATACAAGACCAGAATAAATGTATTCGAATGTTTTGGTAACTGGTTGATAGTCATAATACGGTTTTATAGGAACATAGGAAACACCCACATTGCAATTATCAAAATAAAACTGTAATTCGTCATGAGTTTTTCTTCCATGAAATTTGACAATTTTATTTAAGTCATTATTGTTTATTGAATTGAAAATTTGGTTTTCTTCTTCTTTACTCCCAAAACCAACTACATCATAAGAGATTTTACATTCTGGATGCTTCTTATGAAACTTTGCAAGGCCATCAATCGTTTCATGTATGTTTCTATGATCGAAAGTCCCCACGTAAAGAATTTTTATTGACTCATATGTTTTATCGGAGCTTGATATCTCATCAGCACCTAAGGGAAGAACGAAATAATTCTTTAGTCTAAATTTGTTTGCCAAACCTTCAGAAATTACAGTTTGTCTTTTAAAGAACATGATGTTAAGTTTCGTTTTCAAATTAACCTTAAACCTTTTCATCTTCGTAACCGATACACTTCCCGTTCTTAAATCAAGAATGTAATTGTGTGCTTTGACCATATATTTAGCTATAAAGCAAAAATCAAAATTCTTTACAAATACAATATCCCAGGGCTCAGACTGGTTAAGACTTTTCATACTTTTAAAAAATTCCATGCCTCTCTTAATGACATTCTTTGTTGGCATCATATAAATAACTTTGACACCAGGAACTTTCTTTTTCTTAAAGCCATGATCAAAACAATAATATGTGATATCAAAGTCTCTGTGTAAGTGCTGACAATACTTATACATGTCTGTATGATAACCGAACTGGGCTTTCGTAATAATTAGAAATCTTTTCAATTTTATTTCTTTATTTCATTTATCGTTTCAACTATATACTTCCTTCTGACATAAACAAAACTCATCACCATCAATAAAAAAATTAATTTAACAAAGGCAGGAACATTAACTTTTATTAAAAATATATTTACAATTAATAAAATCATAATAACCCCAAATATATTCATAAATGGAAATTGGATCTTCATGAACTTGTTCGTGAAAAATAATGATAAAGACAATCGAATAATAGCGCTAATAAAAAAAGCAGTTGGCACAATCAGCAAGCCAACAATTTCAATGAAGAAATATATGATCAATAAAGAAACTATAATACTGATGAAATCGATTCTAGATAATAAAATGGTTTTATTCACATAATTGATTCCAATACTTGAAATCGATGAAATAATCACTATAATTGCTGACAAACCTAACAGACCCACAATTTTATGGGATGCATAATATTCTTGCGGAGCCAAGAGAGAAATTATTTCAGATGCAAATAATGACAATACCAGCGACAACAGAGCAAGAATTATGAGAAAAAAATTAAAAATATTAAGCACCGTAAGATTTATCGTTTCCTTATTGCTTTTAACTTTTTGAAAAAAGAATGGCTGCCAGGTCATTTTTAGCGCCATTCCAACTATAGCGAAAACGGAAACAATTTTAATCGCCAGTGCAAAAAGACCAACATCTATCTCAGAAAGACCAGTCCGTATAAAATATCTAGTCAGATTTGGTTCCAAACCTAAAATCAACAATCCTGGAACTATGGGTAGAGAATATTTTAGACATTTTTCTAAATCAGTTCGATTCATTTGAAGCCCTATAAATTTCCCAAGAATAATCAAATAACCAATATTACCAATAATTGAACCTATTAATTGTCCAACAAAAATTCCTAATATACCATAATCATATACAACAATTAAAGTGATGGTGATAGTCAATCTTATCGTTAATTGTCCTATGGTAATCCAAAAAAATTCTTTAGCTCTGTCATCATATCTAACAATAACAGAAAAATAACCTATTAAGGTTGAAAAAGGTATCCACATCACACAGATCCAATAAACATCTTTGAATCCAGGCTCTCCTATTAGGATATTATAAAAAAATTCGTGGAACAGGGACAAAAAAATGACCACCGTTATTCCCGTCAATAATTGAAATGTAAAAGCAGTTGAGATAAGCCTTCTTTTATCATTTAAATCTGAACCCTCATAAAAGTATCGTCCTACCCCGGAATGTATTTCCAAGGCAACAAAAAATACCATCAAACTCGAAAAAACTGTGAATATATCCTGATATCCAAATTCAGTAACATCCAAATATTTTGTATACAAGGGCACGAGAAAAAAACCCATACTTTTGCTTATCACGGGCACAATACCGTATATGCCAAAGTTTTTGAAAAAATTCATCTCGTGTTTTCTATCCTATAAATGAATTTATGATTTGTCAAAAGGATGATTCACCACAGGAAATTTCGCCATTGGATGATAATCCTCACCTAATGGTGCTAATTCAGCATTTCTAATTTTATGCACAATTTCGATCGATTGGCGGGCATCATCGAGTCCGAAACCATTTCCTTCCAGAATATTTTTGTAACTCTCAGTATGGAGATCGAAAAAGCCATCACTGAATTCAATTTCTTCTCCATCAACAGTAATTGATCGATACGTTCTTTGACCTTTTTCTTGAATATGCTTAGGCAACAATTCACTATTAATTGATAAAAACCATCTCACTCTTGCCTGCTCAAACTCTAAATAACCCGAAGCTCTGTCGTGGGTATTTAAATGGGCAATATTCGTTTTCAACCCTCCAAATATCCAAGAAAGCATATCATAAAAATGAATACCAATATTGGTTGCAATTCCACCTGATTTTGTAATATCTCCTTTCCAGGAAGTATAATACCAATTCCCTCTTGAGGTTAAATAGGTTAAATCGACATCATATATTTTATCCTTAGGTCCATTTTGAATTTTTTCTCTCAATTTAATAATACTGGGATGCAATCTTAACTGCAAAATGGTATTCACCCTTTTATTATACTGTTTCTCAACATCTATTAAGGCGTCTATATTCCATGGATTCAGAACCAATGGTTTTTCGCAAATAGCGTCAGTTCCACTTCTTAATGCCATCCTGATATGAGAATCATGTAAATAATTTGGAGTACAAATACTGGTATAATCCAAAGAAATACCTCTCACCCTTCTTAATTTTTCAATATGACGGTCAAATCTTTCTACTTCAACAAAAAAAGCCGATTCTGGGAAATAACTGTCAATCAATCCAACGCTATCAAATTTATCTAATGCAACGAGAAGTTCATTATTTGTTTCCTTAATAGCCCTTAAGTGACGAACCGCGATATATCCTCCAAGTCCAATAATAGCAAATTTTTTCATAATGTAATGTGGTGTATGTTTATAGCTTCGCTTTCCTAAATCACAATAATTCAGGATAATTATAATAGGATTTTCTCAAAAATGAAACTCCTATGTTTGTATAACAACGTAATATCATGCATTTAATTGTAACCTGATTTATTCCATTTTGTTCTCAATATTTTTAACGAATCTGGCAGGAGTAGCCCCAACTATTGAATTGTCTTTAACATCCCTTGCTACAATTGATCCCACTGAAACAATAGCGTTCTCTCCGATAGTAACTCCTGGCAGAATTATCGAATTAACACCAATCCATGCTCCTTTCTTTATTAGAACAGGGGCAATGATGTGCGATTCCGGTCCGAGCATTTTTCTCAAAGGCTCTGTAGGGTTTGAATGTGTTAGTATTGATACACCTCCTGAAATGGCAACATCATCCTCAATAGTTATTAAATCTGGTCGTACCCTGTCTAGTATATTACCACCACCCAAAAATACATTCTTGCCAATTTTCACACCTCGTAATCGTTCCAACATACATCGAAATTTTGAACCAACCGGAAACCTTGTCATGGCAAAAAATTGGATGAATTTATTAATGAATGACCTAATAAGGCCGCTGAAACTTTTTGCTTCAAGATTAGCAGATCCCAGCTGTTCCTGAGCAGCGTTTAAAATTTTTCTTTTCATAACCATATGCATTAAATGAACATAGCTGAAAAAGATTCATTAATTCTATTGAATTGTAAACCAGAAAGTATTTTCGTAAAAAATAAGAAGGAGGCATTCACAAAATGAGGGATTAATGTAAATAATTAAGCTATATCCAACAAATATATATGAATTCTAAATATTATAAAAATTAATTTATCATCTATTGGAGCTGAGCTTTAATTACCTACAGCCACATTTGTTTTCGCCTGATTCGATTCAATGTGATTCAAAGGCTAAAAAATACGCTTTGCTAGTTGGAAAGTTACAATTCCATTATAAAATAACCAGCTTTTTCACGACTGAGTCATAGGCATTGTATAGCCGAACATAATATATACCGTCAGATAAAGCCGAAAAATTCAAAACCTTCGAAAATGTGGAGTTATTGGCTTTGACCTTATCCATATATAAAACACTGCCTTTTACATCATTTATAACTAAATTAGAATTTTCTGGCACATTCTCAATTTCAATCTTAAATTCTCCTTCGGATGGATTTGGATATACAATCATCTCAGGAGTTTCTATGGTTCTAATATCTGCCAGATTTGCACAATTTTCTACTGTAACAGTGACTGAAGCTTCTTTCGAAATATCCCCCACAATAACCTCTAGTTTATACGTTTTCGTTCGGTCCGGACTCACTGTAATGCTCTTCGAAGTTTCACCAGTATCCCAAAGATACTTTTCACCGCCAGATCCTGTTAATATGGCACTTTCACCGGAACAAATTGAAATATCCTCTCCTGCACTGGCAAAAATCTCAGTCTGAAGTTCTTCCTGTTCAGATATTACAGTTACTAATACTTTTGAACTATCGTAGCAAGATCCTTTATAAGCAATAACAGAGTATTCAGTGCTTTCTCCAGGATTAACCTCTATAGTTTTTGAAGTTTCACCCGTGTTCCATACATATGTGTCTCCACCACTAGCCGTCAATGTCACAGATTCTCCTTCTATTATACTGACATCTTCTCCCGCAAAAGCGGCTACATTCAACACCGTTACTGTGACTTTATCAGTGTCACTCACAGACCCTTCACTAACATCTACGGTATAAGTAGTTGTTTCAGTCGGGCTAACTGTTATAGTAGAGGATAAATCCCCCGTGCTCCATGCATAAGAAGACCCTCCTGATGCTGTCAACTGAACAGATTCTCCTAAGCATATCACACGATCTACACCTGCATTTGCAATTACTTTTTCAGTTTGGTCATCAGCAACAGAAACTATCACCTCATCAATTGCCGAGCAGCTTCCTTTTCTAACTGAAACAGAATATTTGGTCGTTTTGTCTGGGGTGACCGTGATTGAGCGTGTCGTTTCACCGGTATTCCACTCAAATGAATCACCTCCGCTAGCGGTAAGCGAAACAGATTCTCCTTTCTTGATATCAACGTTAGGTCCAGCACTAGCTATGACCCTGTTTACAGTGACCGTAACTTCATCAGAATCTTCCGTTAAACCATCACTGACAGTAACAACATATGTGGTGGTTTCACTTGGACTTACAGTAATGGATGAGGAATTTCCACCTGTGCTCCAAGTATAGGTTTTACCTCCAGTAGCTGTTAAGGTAACTTCCTCTCCTAAGCATAACTCTACGTCATCACCTGCATTGGCTTCAACTCTTCCAATCAATGCTGTGTCATCCTGATACTGAAAAGCGCCAATGTCTGGTCGAATCGCAGATGGTCTTGGATTACAATCAAAATCCATTTCCATTTCTTTCAAAATAACACCCTTATTTCTAATTGCGCTTATAGATTTTAATCGAAAGTTTTGATTCGATTCATCTTCGAATTCAGGGTTCTCTCTAAATGTATTATTTCCTTTACCATAAATACCGTTATGAAAATTATTAAAATCTAAAACCCAACCATTTCCGTCACCTCCTGAATATTCAAATTTTGCAACAGAGTGCAAAATGTTATTTTTGATTTCATTGCCATAAAAATTTGGAGACCCTTTTGTTCTAAACATACTGGAAATGTTATAAAAGGTATTATTATAAATCTTATTACCGGAGCCTTTTCCGGAATTACCTTCCGAATCATTTATATAAATCCCAATTCCGCAATTCTTAAAAACATTGTTTCTAATAATATTGTCAAATCCAAATGAAGCTTCGTCCTCTGCAGAATCCCAAAAGAAAATTCCCGAATTTCTGCCTCCTGTATCTATAACGCAATTTTCAACTATATTATCATGAGCACCGTCTCTTATTACGATACCGGTTGATTTATTAGAACCGGAACCTTCTCCATATATGATCATACCTCGAACAACATTGTAACGAACCCCACTATGTCTCAACTCCACACCCCTCATATTGACGCTTGTAAAGTTTTCCACCAAATTAAATTCAGTAATTCTAGAAGTATTTTCTGCATTTTCAATACTTAACCCGTGTCCTGAATGGTATAATTCTCCGTCTCTTTTTGCATAATTATCGATAATAATGCAATGTGAAGCTTTATTACCAAGTTGAAAATAATAATCAGTTGACTCATTGGTCCCCGGCTCATTGCAGTAGGCTCTGTTGTTATAAAATAAGGTGAAATCAGAATTTGTGGTAAAACTAGATCTCGAGGAATTGATAGATGTACTATTTAAAATTCTGTTATTTATTCCTTCACCATTATGATAAAATGATCTGCCATATGCCGCTGATTCGCTTCCAACTTCCTTTGCAACACAATTATCAATGATGTTTGCATTCCCATATTCATTATAAATGGCTTGATTACAATTTGAAAACTGGAAGTTTCGGATCACGATATAATCCTTATAACTGGCTTTTATGGCATAGGTTTTTGAAGTGGGCGAGCCATGATCAATGAGAGGCATCTTTGAGGAATTTAAAGCACCATCCCCATAATTATAATACATACTAGTTATGTCTCCAATATTTTCACGATAACCCACAAACTTAATTGGTTGGGTCGGTGTACCAGAGTGACTTATAGAAACATATTCTTTCCCATAATTACCAGCCTTCACCCAAACTGTAGAGCCAGCGTTTGCAACAGATGCAGCCTTATTTATTGTTCGAAAGGCAGAATTTTCAGATAAACCATCGTTACTATCACTACCTGAAGTAGCTACATAATAGTACTTATTAGCCTCAGGCTCACTAATATTGTTTCTAATATATGTCAAGGCAAACTTTACAATATTCGAATCACTACCCTCATATCTTATTGTATTGTTATCCCAAAAAGTGAATTCACTGCTACAGGAAATATAGTGACCCGATGCTGAAGAACCATTTATATGAATATCAGCAATAGATTTTCCCGATATATAAAATCCTAAAACAGAAGCATCAATAATGGCATCTGAGCTTTCAAAATATACACGGTTTTTATGCTCGTTTTCTATTCTAAAATTAGATAATACTACTTCCTGGGCTGAGCCCAAAACACCACTTAGAACAAACAATACAAACAAATATTTCTTCATAACAATATTATAAATGGCTCCAATATTTACCGAGCCACAAAAATTTATTCAAAACAACTTAAGGGAGAGAATAACAATAGTCTGTATCGACTTTATTGTTACATGAGTTAATAAAACGCCTATTCTTATAAATTATTGTAAAAAAAATGCTCACCAGTATTTTGGTGAGCATTAGAGATTTTATTCTTCTTAATTACAACTTATATTAAAAGCACTTTTTTAACCACACTTGTATTCTTACTGACAAATTGAAAAATATACATGCCCTTAGGAAAACGTGAAAGGTCAAACTGTTTTAAGACTTGTTTATGCATAACAGGAATAGATTCATAAAGTAAGGCCCTTCCATTTAAGTCATAAACAGATAACTCAAAATCTTCTTCTGAGTCAAGAATACTTACATTAATTTGCCCATTCGTCGGATTAGGATATGTAGTTATTGAAACATCTCTATAATTTTTGGTTTCCTTTTCACATTCTTCTACATATATAGTTACTTCGTCTTTAACAATTTCACCATACCATTCAGACTCGAGCTGATACGTAGTAGTTCGTTTTGGACTGACCTCAACTTCATTGCTAACATCTCCGGTGCTCCATTTTAATTTGCCAGACCCAACTCCTTTCAAATATGCTTTTTCACCTACACATATTGTGATATCCTTTCCTGCATCAACAAATTGATCAATGGGAGCAGCTGCATCCGTCAATTCCTCTACAGTCACAACTACTTCTGCTGATGACTCACAGTCTCCCTTGCCTACCCTTACCGTATAAGTCATGGTCTCATCAGGAGAAACCGTGATACTTTCTGTTGTCTCACCGGTGCTCCATTCAAATCTGTCTCCGCCACTTGCAGTTAATGTTACAGAATCTCCAGAATTTATGCTTACATCTTCTCCAGCATTCGCTGAAACACGGTTTACGACAACTGTCACCTCGTCTGTATCTTTGGTCAAACCATCAGTGACTGTTACTGTGTAGGTCGTTGTCTCTTTTGGACTAACTGTGATCGACGATGATTCTGAACCTGTATCCCAACTATAAGAACTCCCTCCTGAGGCAGTCAATGTAATTTCACTGCCCAGACAGATCTCAACATCATCGCCCGCATTGGCTACAACCGGAGTAACAACTTCAGGTGGTGTTGGCGTGTTAACTGATACTGTTACCTCTGCTGATGACTCACAGTCTCCCTTGCCTACCCTTACCGTATAAGTCATCGTCTCTTCAGGAGAAACCGTGATACGTTCTGTTGTCTCACCTGTACTCCATTCAAATCTATCTCCGCCCCCTGCAGTTAATGTTACAGAATCTCCAGATTTTATGCTTACATCTTCTCCAGCATTCGCTGCAACACGGTTTACGACAACTGTCACCTCGTCTGTATCTTTGGTCAAACCATCACTTACTGTTACTGTATAGGTCGTTGTCTCTTTTGGACTAACAGTAATCGACGATGATTCTGAACCTGTATCCCAACTATAAGAACTCCCTCCTGAGGCAGTCAATGTAATTTCACTGCCCAGACAGATCTCAACATCATCGCCCGCATTGGCTACT
>CAYQPI010000108.1:0-11482 GCA_964419405.1 uncultured Flavobacteriaceae bacterium | reverse complement strand
GGTCGATGATGATTGTTGCGGAATCATGCGGAGGTAATTCATTGTGCGGATTTACACTTGTTGTTTGATTCTCTATAAAATACATGGGATTGACCATTTTTCCAATATCATGATAAAGGGCACCGGTTCTTACCAACATGGCATTGGCTCCAATCTCATTGGCAGAAGCTTCAGCTAAATTTGCAACCTGCATAGAATGCTGAAATGTTCCAGGAGCCTTTTCATTTAATTCACGAAGCAATTTAGAATTTGTGTTTGACAGCTCCAGTAGGGATACATCCGACACCAGGTTAAAGGTCCTTTCATAGATCAAAATTAAAAACAGCGATAAGAAAGACAAGACTCCATTCAAGGCAAACATTACAAAATATTCCCATTTTAGCTGTTGAGCATTCCCCTCTTGAATTATTGAAAACGCCAAGTAAGCCAGTATATAAACCCCAGTGATCTTAATTATAGAGAAGAATAGATTTGCCCTTCGATGCAATTCTGAAACCGTCAGAATGGTCACAATACCAGCAATAATTTGTAAAAAGATAAATTCAAAACTATTCGGCACAATAAAACCAAGAATCAACACCGTTACTACATGTGCAAAAAGCCCTAATCTAGCATCAAAAAATGCCTTAAAAATAATCGGTAAAATGATGATCGGAACTACATAAATATAATTTAACCAATACTTCTGCACGATGGTCACCAAGAAAACAATCAAAATAATATTGAAGAAAATAAAGGTTAATTTGGTGTTGTTCTCCCAAATATTCTTCCTGTATCTCTGCAAAAACAACATCAGCATTAAGAGCACCAAAGCCACTAAGATTGTATAGCCGAATACGATCCAATTATAATTTGACTTACTCCATAATTGTGAATCATATTCACTTTTCAGAGACATCAATATCTCATATTTAGTTCCTTCAACGACATCGCCTTTAGAAATAATCCGTTCACTTTCGGTCACCAATCCTTTATTGACGGTTATATTCTTTACTTCCTCATCGATAACCTTTTGCGTAAATTCCTCATCATAAAAAATATTTGGCTCTAAGATCTCGAAAAATAAGGTGGTGAAATTTTGCTCCAGTCTCTGATACCTGGTATTGTTAAAATATTTTTGAATAGCCGGTACCAGCATTTCGGTGGTAAACAATTTATCAGATAATATGTCTTCCACCTCGTTTCCTTTTCTCAAGGAAACAATCGTGTTTTTAACGACCTTGTCATTATCGGATTTATTCAGAAATCCTTCTTTATAAACCGATTTTAAGAAACGTAGTCCAAAAGTTTTTATCCTGTTTTTTCCCAGTCCGGCTGCTGCTGAATCTTCCTGAATTAATAGAATTTTTTCAAGATACTGCTCTTCTACCTGCTGATACACATCTTCCCTTATGGTAAAGAACAACTTTTTGTTGACCTCAATTTCTTCAATTTCTTTAGCGACATCTTCATCCGTCTTAAGAATGGCAAAATCAAATGGAGCATATAAATTTTCATACTGCCATGGTTTTCCTTTCTGAATATTATATTTGAATTGACCTCCTTTTGGGAACAGATAAACAATGGTGACGGTGATCGCTATAAATAGAATAATTTTATAGACTAGGGCGTGATTTTGATAATATCTGTTTAATAAATCCTTCATGCAACTGAATTACTGTTTCAAATGTAAAAAAATATACTTCAAAACCGACCTTTTTAAACAACTTATACAAAACAAAGCAGTATTAAAATAAAAACAGCTCTAAACCTAAGATCAAATCTTCAAGATCCTTTTTCGTCTGCATTTTGCCCATCATTTTTCTTTAAAGGTTCCAAGAACTATCTCACTAAATTTTTTTATTTTCGCAGTAGTCATGTTAGTGAATAAATGTACGAGAACACGATAGTTTCCATTTAATAGATATTTATATGAGAGAAGTTGTTATTGTTTCGGCGGTTAGAACGCCCATTGGAAGTTTTTTAGGTAGTTTATCCGAAGTTTCGGCCAGCAAATTAGGAGCTGCTGCCATCAAAGCTGCTCTTCAAAAAATTGACCTTGACCCTTCATTGGTTGATGAGGTATTCATGGGCAATGTAGTGCAGGCCGGTGTTGGGCAGGCACCTGCAAAACAGGCTGCTCTTTATGCGGGTCTACCTGATAATATCCCTTGTACAACGGTTAACAAAGTCTGTGCCTCTGGGATGAAATCTATCGCCTTTGCCGCTCAGGCCATAAAATGTGGGGATGCTGATATTGTGGTTGCCGGTGGTATGGAAAATATGAGCATGATACCTCACTATATGCATGGAAGAAAAGGACAAAAATTTGGCAATATTCAAATTGAAGATGGTCTCTTAAAAGATGGCTTGGTAAATGTGTATGATGGAAAGCATATGGGAACCTGTGGAGATGCCTGTGCTGAAAAATATGAATTTTCGAGAGAAGATCAGGATGCATTTGCCATTGAATCTTACAAAAGATCGGCAGAAGCCTGGGAATCTGGCAAATTCAATAACGAAGTGATTCCGGTAGAAATTCCTCAGCGAAGAGGCGAATCGATTGTTATGAGCGAAGATGAGGAATATAAAAATGTCAAATTAGAGAAGGTTCCAAACCTGCGCCCTGCGTTTTCAAAGGAGGGTACCGTTACGGCAGCCAATGCCTCGACCTTAAATGATGGTGCCGCTGCGCTGATCATCATGAGCAGCGACAAGGCCAAGGAACTTGGCATTGACATTATTGCTGTCATCGATGGCTATGCAGATGCTGCACAAGAACCAGAATGGTTTACTGTCGCACCAGCCAAAGCCTTGCCAAAAGCTCTTGACAAGGCTGGTATATCTCCTGAAGAGGTTGATTTCTACGAACTGAATGAGGCTTTTTCTGTGGTCGGTCTGGCAAATATCAAATTATTAGGTTTAGATCCTGCCAAAGTAAATGCTCATGGAGGTGCGGTGTCGCTGGGCCATCCCTTAGGCTGCTCAGGCGCTCGAATTATCGTGACCTTGATCAATGTTTTACAACAGAATAATGGGAAAATAGGCGCAGCAGGTATTTGCAATGGCGGAGGTGGAGCCAGTGCTATGGTCATTCGTCTTGCCTAATCATATAGAGCCTTGAAACCCTAAAGATACTATATGGAATTCGGTATTTGTCATTTGAATTTTATCGCAATTAGGAAAGAAGCTTCTGATCAAAGTGAAATGGTGTCTCAACTTCTGTTTGGTGAGACTTTTCAGGTATTGATCGATGAAGGCGATTGGCTCAAAATTCATATGGATTATGACTTTTACGAAGGCTGGGTTTTAAAAAAACAAATAAGCGAATTAAACGAGGAATCTTATAAACGTGTCCTACACAACAATAAGACTTGTTCTGATGAAATGGTCACCTTTATTGAAGCCAACCATGGTCAATTACAGATTTTATCCCTTGGTGCGTGCTTACCGGAGTATGAAAACGGTCATTTTAAAATTGGAGAAAACAATTGTAAATTTGATGGTAATATTATCTCTGGTAAAATGGCCAAAAATAATTTGGTCAGAACAGCGTATAAATTTGTGAACACTCCTTTTTTATGGGGTGGTCGCAGTATTTTTGGAGTAGACTGTTCTGGTTTTACTCAAATGGTGTATAAAATAAATGGACACCAATTATTTAGAGATGCGCATCAGCAAGCCAGTCAAGGAGAAGTTTTGAGTTTTATAGAAGAATGTGAACCGGGAGATTTGGCATTTTTTGACAATGAAGAAGGAGAAATTATTCATACTGGGATTGTCTTAGCTAATAATTATATCATTCATTGCAACGGAAAGGTTCGCATTGACAGGTTGGATTCTAGCGGTATTTACAATGTTGATACAAACAGACACACTCATAAATTGCGAGTGATGAAGCAACTATTCTAATGCCTTCTTATAAAAATAAACAGAGGATAGACTAGATATTATGGAGCTTAGAAAACGTAAAATATTCGCCATAACGATGTTTGTGATAGTGGCAATTTTTCTCTGGAAAGCATTCTTGAATTATGATAACAAATTCCTCTCTGTAAGTCCGGATCTTGGTGAGATTTCTGGTATAGAGTTTGATAAGGCCGGCAATCTTTGGGCCATCAATGACAGCGGCAACAGCACTGAAATCCATCAAATCGATTCCTTGGGTGAGATACACCGATCTGTGAACATCAGTAACGCCAAAAATATTGATTGGGAAGATTTGACCCAGGATGATTTTGGACATTTTTTTATTGGTGATTTTGGCAATAACAAAAACAACAGAAACGATTTGACAGTTTATAAAATTGAAAACCCCATAGACTTAAAATCTGGTGAAACTGAGGCCGAAATAATCAAGTTTAAATTTTTCGATCAAGATCTAAACAATACGAATGACAGTGTAAAAAATTTTGATCTCGAAGCCTTTCTATTTTATAAAGGACGCCTATACTTATTCACGAAAAATCGTACAAAACCGTTTGATGGTTATACCAATCTTTACAGAATGGAAGACTATGCATCCAATCAAAAGGCACAAAAGATAGGTAAATTTAAAACTTGTAGAGCAGGTAAATTCCAATGCTGGATTACCGGAGCCGCCATAAGCCCAAACAGAAAAACCGTAGCCTTGCTAGGTTCCAATAAAATATGGATTTTTAAAAACTGGAAAGGGGATGATTTCTTTTCAGGCCAGGTAACAGAAATTGATCTTGGCCTGATCACGCAGAAAGAAGCCATCACCTTTAAGAATGATTCAACACTTGTTATTGCTGATGAATATTTTAGGGGTATTGGTGGAAATCTCTACTCCTACGATATTGATTAGATTTGAATGAATAAAAAAAGCCATCAGAAACTGATGGCTTTTTTTTATGCTAAAGATTCAATTATTTCAATGAATCATATTTTTCTTTCATCGACTTGAACTTATCATCCATTTCAGTGTTCTCGTACAAACTCATCAAGGTTCTGATTGTATCAACATCATTTGGTCTTAGTTCAAATGCTTTCTCATACAAAGGAATAACACTTTTATATAAGTCAGATTGCTTGGCTTTAATTTCATCATATTTATCGAAATTATTCAAACTCTTGTTCATTTCTTCAACCAATACCTTGTCATCCTCTAACATGGCAGAACCTAAATTAATATAGGCATCAACATAATCAGGATCTAACTCAATACACTTGTTATAGTATTCTTTTGCTTTTTCATAATCTCCTTGCTCACCACTAATCACACCCAAATTAAAAAACAATGCAGCATTGGTAGGATCTAACTCTATTGCCTGGTTCATCAAATTCGCAAATTCATCCTTATTCCCTAATTTAATCTGAAGATTCGCTTCAGTTAAAATAAGGTTTACATCCTCAGGAGCAACAGATCTTGCATCTCTAACCGCAGCAAGTGCCTTTTCAGTATCCCCTTTCTCAACATAAACAAAAGCAATATTTTTGATCACTGTTGGTTGTTTAGACTCAGAAGTTTCTACTTTAGGATCTGTATATGTTCCCGTTTTAACCATCAGGTTCATATTATTTTCAGTACCCATGTTCTCTCTTTCACCTGTCTCTTTATTCTTTGCAGTATAGGTTGTAGCGATACCCGTAAAACCAATCTCCTTAAGCGTTGTGAAATAATCAAGGGCCATGTCAAAATCTCTGTCAAGATATGCGGCGTTTGCAGCGTATTCTAAATAAACAGTATCACTTGGACTCAGATTATAAACCTGATAAAGTTCCGTTTTTGCCGCTGAATAATTTTTATTCTGATAAGACTCAATTCCTTTGGCTGAAACCTCAGAAACCATTGTATTCAAGGTTGGCTTTGCCATCTCAGTATACTTCTCTGACCCCAAAGACTCTTCTACCTTAAACAAGGCATTGAATGATTCTGCAGCCTCTTGATAATTAGCTTCACTTGGATCAGTCTTGGCCAATGCAGCATACGTTTCACCTTTTAGGTAATAATATTTTGCCTTTAACTTGTCATCCGCACCTGAGATTGAAGCCTCAGCTTTTGTAAGCTGATCAACAGCAGTAGCATAATCACTTTTCTTTACTGCTTTCTCAGCAGCTTTTAATTCATCCTTTTGAGCAAATGTTGCAGAAGCTATAAACAAAGCTACCAACAACAAGATTTGATTTTTCATTTTTAATATTTAACAAATTATATATCGATTTATTTAGCGTGCAAAATTAATCATTTTGCTCGTTACTTTCATGATTTTCATCAGTTTTTATTTCAGTATCAGTGATTTCCGAAACTTCATCTTCTTCACTTTTAACTTTAGCAACTGCTGCAATCGAATCGTTTTCTTTGATATTTATCAATTTGACACCTTGTGTAGCTCTTCCCATCACTCTTAAATCAGCAACAGACATTCTTATGGTGATACCTGATTTATTGATGATCATCAAATCGTTGTCGTCTGTCACATTCTTAATAGCGACTAATTCTCCTGTTTTATCTGTAATATTAATGGTTTTTACACCCTTTCCTCCACGATTCGTAATTCTGTAATCATCGAGCTTGGATCGCTTACCATATCCTTTTTCTGAAACAACCAGTATATCACTATCGTCATCAGAAATGGATACCATTCCTACTACTTCGTCATGATCATCTCTGAGCCTGATACCACGTACACCTGAGGCATTTCTACCCATAGGTCGGGTTTTACCTTCTTCGAACCTGATCGACTTACCTGATTTAGCGGCAATCATGATCTGACTTTCTCCATTGGTCAATTTTGCTTCAAGAAGTTCATCACCATCTTTAATAGTGATGGCATTAATACCATTGGTTCTCGGTCTTGAATATTGCTCTAAAGAAGTCTTCTTTGTTTGCCCCTTCTTGGTAACCATAACAACATAGTTACTATTGACATATTCTTCATTCTTTAAATCCTGTGTCACCAAAAAGGCTTTGACCTTATCATCGTTTTCAATATTGATCAGGTTCTGAATAGCCCTTCCTTTTGAAGTCTTATTCCCTTCAGGAATTTCATACACTCTCATCCAGAACACCTTACCTTTTTGAGTGAAGAACAGCATATACTGGTGATTTGTGGCCGAGAATAAGTGCTCTAGAAAATCTTCATTTCTGGTAGCGACTCCTTTTTGACCTCTGCCTCCTCTATTCTGTGTCTTGTATTCCGAAAGATCTGTACGCTTAATGTATCCAGCATGCGAAATGGTCACAACCACTTTTGAATTCGGGATCATATCTTCAATGTTCAATTCTCCTCCGGCATATTCGATGACAGACCTTCTCTCATCACCATACTTATCTTTTATTTCAAGAAGCTCCTCTTTAATAATGGTCATTCTTCTCGGTTCGCTATCAAGGATGTCTTTCAGGTCTTCGATCAATTTCATGATCTCTTCATATTCCGCTCTTAACTTGTCTTGTTCAAGACCTGTTAATTGTCTTAACCTCATTTCGACAATTGCCTTTGCCTGAATTTCAGTTAATTCGAATCGTTCAATTAACTTATTTCTCGCTTCATCCGCATTACCTGAGGCACGTATCAATTTGATTACCTCATCTATATTGTCGCTGGCAATGATCAAACCTTCCAGGATATGAGCCCTTGCTTCAGCTTTTGCCAATTCAAACTTGGTTCGTCTGATGACCACCTCGTGCCTGTGATCCACAAAATGAACGATTAAATCTTTCAGATTCAACACCTCAGGTTTGCCATTGACCAAGGCTATATTGTTGACGCTAAATGACGTTTGTAAAGCTGTGTATTTGTATAACTTATTTAGGACGATATTAGGGATGGCATCTCTTTTCAAGACATAGACCAGCCTTCTGCCCTTTCTACTAGTCTCATCACGTATAGAGGCAATGCCATCGATCTTGTGATCATTGATCAGATCAACCGTCTTCTTAAGTAATTCTGAACCATTCACCTGATAAGGTAATTCAGTCACCACGATACATTCTCTGCCGTTCACTTCTTCAAAATTGGCTTTCGCACGCATCACAACACGGCCTCTTCCTGTCAAGAAAGCCTGCTTCACCCCTTCATAACCGTAAATGGTTCCTCCGGTAGGAAAATCAGGAGCTTTAATATACTCGATCAGCTCCTCAACTTCGATGTCGTTATTATCGATATAAGCCACCGTACCGTCAACGACTTCACTCAAATTGTGTGGTGCCATATTAGTGGCCATACCTACCGCAATCCCCGATGCTCCATTGACCAGCAAACTCGGAATTCTGGTCGGCAATACCGTTGGCTCTTGCAAGGTGTCATCAAAATTCAATCGATGATCAACGGTATCCTTTTCGATATCGGCCAACATGTCTTCAGAGATCTTTCTCATCCGAACCTCTGTATAACGCATTGCTGCCGGACTATCTCCATCAGGTGAACCAAAGTTACCCTGACCGTCTACCAGCTCATAACGCATACTCCAGTCTTGAGCCATACGAACCATAGCGTCATACACTGATGTATCCCCGTGTGGATGGTACTTACCTAAAACCTCCCCTACAACTCTCGCAGACTTCTTGTGGGCTCCTGTTGCTTTAATTCCTAATTCATGCATTCCGAATAACACCCTTCTGTGCACAGGTTTCAGCCCATCTCTCACATCCGGTAAAGCTCTTGAAACAATTACAGACATTGAATAATCAATGTATGCAGATTTCATTTCTTCCTCAATATTAATCGGAATTATCTTATCGTTTTCTGCCATATTATTTAAGCGTTTTTAATCGTTTTTTTTAGCAGGAGCAATATACAATTATTCTTATTTTTAGGGATGCCAAGCCCCGTTTTTATTAAGATTAGTTATTAACAATACTTCGACATTATTTCATTGAATTTTAGTAACTTAGTATGAAGTTAAAAGTTGCTAATAACTTTTGTAATGAATTAGTTAAAAATTCTACTAAATTTACAAGATAAACAACAAGCATATGGACGATAATTTTTCACCAAAAGTAAAGGATGTGATTGCCTATAGTAAGGAAGAGGCTTTGAGATTGGGGCATGATTTTATAGGAACAGAACACCTGATGCTTGGTATTTTACGAAAAGGTAAGGGCGAAGCATACGATATATTGAATACGTTTGAATTGAATTTCTCTGCATTGAGAAAAAAAATAGAATTGCTTCATGAGGTTGGCGCCGCTTCT
Source organism: uncultured Flavobacteriaceae bacterium (assembly GCA_964419405.1). GTDB lineage: Bacteria > Bacteroidota > Bacteroidia > Flavobacteriales > Flavobacteriaceae > Lutimonas. The sequence continues at coordinate 2,346 of CAYQPI010000108.1, read as the reverse complement.
GCTGAAGTGAATGACAAGAAAAGTCTGCATTTGACCAAACAGGCAGAAAAAGCATTAAAAACAACTTTTCTTGAAGCCAAGCTATACAAGAGCGATGCGATCAGCACGGCCCACCTGTTGCTGTGCATTCTAAGAAACGAAAATGATCCAACAACAAAGGTGTTGCACAACTTTGATGTGTTTTATGAAGACGTAAAAGAAGTGTTTCAAGAATTGTTTGCCGGCAATAAAGAAGAGGATATAACAGAATCTCCTGTAGCAGAAACGCCACCTGAGGAATTTAGCGACCCACAAAAGAACCCCTATCAGGGATCAAAGGGCAAGGTTGTTAAGAAGTCTAAAACACCTGTTTTAGATAACTTTGGGAGAGACCTGACCCTTATGGCTGAAAGTGGCAATTTAGATCCTGTAGTAGGTCGCAAACAAGAAATAGAGCGTATTTCACAGATACTTAGCAGAAGAAAGAAAAACAATCCTATTTTAATTGGAGAACCAGGGGTAGGTAAATCTGCTATCGCGGAAGGACTTGCCTTGCGTATTATTCAGAAAAAAGTATCGAGAATTCTTTTTAACAAAAGAATCGTTTCTCTGGATCTTGCCAGCCTGGTTGCAGGAACCAAATACAGAGGACAATTTGAGGAGCGAATGAAAGCGCTGATGAACGAACTGGAAAAAAATGATGATATCATTCTGTTTATAGATGAAATTCACACCATCGTTGGTGCCGGTGGAGCCACCGGCTCACTGGATGCCTCTAACATGTTTAAACCTGCGCTTGCCAGAGGTGAGATACAATGTATTGGTGCCACCACACTAGATGAATTCAGGCAAAATATTGAGAAGGACGGAGCATTGGAAAGACGTTTCCAAAAGGTGATGGTAGAACCCACTTCTGTTGAAGAAACCATACAGATTTTAGACAATATCAAAAACAAATACGAAGATCATCACAATGTGGTCTTTACACCAGAAGCCATCAAGGCCTGTGTAACCCTGACCAATCGCTATATGACTGACAGGTATTTGCCAGACAAAGCGATAGACGCACTTGACGAAGCCGGATCACGCATTCACATTACGAACATTGTCGTTCCCAAAACTGTTCTCGAATTGGAGAAAAAATTAGAGGAAATCAGGGAACATAAAAATGATGTCGTTAAAAGTCAAAAATACGAGGAAGCAGCGAAACTTCGAGATGATGAAAAGCGCACTGAAAAGGAATTAGAAACGGCGCAGTCGGATTGGGAAGAGCACTCCAAGTTGCACAAGGAAACCGTCACGGAAGACAATGTGGCTGAGGTGGTAAGCATGATGACAGGAATCCCTGTAAACAGAATTGCTGAAGCTGAAAGCAAACGACTTAAAGACCTTCCGAATCTGATCAAAGGGAAAGTAATTGGCCAGGATGAAGCCGTGAGTAAAGTTGTAAAAGCCATTCAAAGAAACCGTGTTGGTCTTAAGGACCCGAACAAACCGATTGGATCCTTTATATTCTTAGGTCAGACAGGGGTTGGAAAAACCCAATTGGCAAAAATCCTGGCAACAGAACTGTTTGATTCAGCGGATGCTTTGGTTCGAATTGACATGAGCGAATACATGGAGAAATTTGCAATTTCAAGGTTAATTGGAGCTCCTCCAGGCTATGTTGGTTATGAAGAAGGAGGACATTTGACAGAAAAGATCAGACGTAAACCTTATGCTGTTGTATTGCTTGACGAAATTGAAAAAGCACATCCAGATGTGTTCAATATGTTATTGCAGGTACTTGATGACGGTTATATCACGGATAGTCTTGGAAGAAAAATAGACTTCAGACACACCATTATCATTATGACTTCGAATATAGGTTCACGTCAATTGAAAGATTTCGGAACCGGCGTCGGATTTGGAACCACTTCCAAAAAAGAACAAGCTGATGCGAACGCCAAGAGTGTAATTGAGAACGCCTTAAAGAAAAGCTTCGCACCTGAGTTCTTAAACAGGATTGATGACGTCATTATCTTTAATGCCTTGGAGAGAGAAGATATTCATGCCATTATTGATATCGAATTAGAAAAACTATTGACAAGAATATCAGGTCTTGGATATCAGCTGAAATTAAGTGATGCCGCGAAAGACTTTATCGTTGACAAAGGCTTTGACAAACAATACGGTGCAAGACCTTTAAAAAGAGCCATTCAAAAGTATATTGAAGACGCTCTGGCAGAAGAAATTGTGAATGCCAATTTGAATGAAAATGACAGTATCTTTTTAGATTTAGATAAAGATAAAAACGAACTGAAAATTAAAATAGACAAGACGAAAGAGTCTAAATAAAAAAAAGGAGGCCGATGCCTCCTTTTTTTT
>CAYQPI010000107.1:0-3679 GCA_964419405.1 uncultured Flavobacteriaceae bacterium | reverse complement strand
CTGCATTCATCCCTTTCATTCCTTTTTCGAGTTCAAAAGATACTTTGTCATTCTCAGTGATTTGATCTATTAAACCGCTGACATGACAGAAGTATTTTTCAGAATTTTCAGCATCAATAATAAATCCAAATCCTTTGGAAGAATCAAAAAAGGATACAGATCCCTTTCTGATTGGATCAAATTCTTCTTCTTCACCAGGGACGGTTTTAGGGATGCTTATTTCAATACTTTCAGCATCTATTTGAATTTTTTTAGAAGGATCTGGAGGTGTATCAGTCAGATGACCATTGTGATCCACATAGGCAAACTCAATTCCTTTTTTACCATTTTCCTTGGCCGCAGCTTTTCGAGCCTCCATTTTTTTTCTCTTGTCCTCACGCTTTTTTAAACGTTTCTTTTCCTTTTCACTTTTGTTAAATGTTTGCTGCGATTTTGCCATTTTAATTTTTGAGTTGTTCTAACCAGTTTGGTGTTATTTTCCAAAGCTATCCATTTAATCTTAAAAAACAGCAGATAATGACGTATTCATGTGAATTTTAACGGATTTAATTCAGTTTTGGACCGAATTTTAAGACTTTTGGCCTTTAAAAGAACCAAAAGTTATTTAAAGATAACTTGATAAGGGTAAAATGGCCTTGAAATTTTGTCTAATTAGTTATTAGTTGTAACTACGCATAATTTTAATAAACTGTATGAGTAAGATTTTATTAAAGTCGTTGGCAATACTACTTTTATTGTCTGGTTGCAGCGAAGAAGGAATTGATGGACTGAACGGCACCGGAGGAGGTATAGTTCTAGATATTGAAATTAATCAAGAAGCTATAGTTTGCGCATTAAATGCGCAAAACATTATAAGTGAATATAACAAAATGATACAAGAAGCTAGGGATTTGGAGCAGCTGGAATCAGAGCCTCTAATAATGGAAGCTATAATTTTTTGGGAGAATTATAACGAACACATAGATGAACTAAAAGTTGCTTATGAATCAGCGGGTGGAGATCTGGAGGAATTAGAACAAAAACTCTTCTTATGGCAGGAAGAAATGGGAGTCAAAATTGATGAACACATGAACAGTTCAGATATAGAAAGTCAAGAATGGAGAGATACTGCAAGGCTATTGGATTTAGAATTAGTGGAAGGCATAGTTAATCTGTTTTCGACGGGAGGAAGTGAAACAGAAGAACTTGCGAACCAATTTTTAGACTGGTTTACAGAAAATAAAATAATTATTGATGAAAATGAGGATAAGTCTATCACTCTTTTAGAAACCTTGGATACTGAAATTAAACGATTGGAGACAGAACGTGATGAGGCGGTTGAAGCCTTGAACTGTGGCTAAAAATAAGTTTGTTTGAATTGAAAAATCACCTAATTCTTCTAACAGGTTTCAATGCTGTAAATAAATTTGATGAAGGGATTAGCTGCGCTGATCCCCTTTACTAACATCCTGCAAATAGAATCTACAAATTGCTTATCAGCAATTTTACATATGAATACAATTAAGAGAGGATTAGCTTCGTTGATCCCAGAGAGGTGCGCCGAACAAGGAAAAAACAGCGTGTAAACTTGTATTTTTACTTCTTAATTAGATAAATGGACAAGGGGGATTAACTTCGTTGATCCCAAGAGGGGGCGCCTAACAAGGAAGAAGAAAACAAGCCCGAATGGGCTTGACTTTTTTGTATCCGAGTTTTTTCACTTGAACCAAGGCTCAGCTCAAATACTCGGATACAAAAAAAGCCTTCTAACGAAGACTTTTCTTTTTCCTTGTGGAGCTACGGGGATTCGAACCCCGGACCTCTTGACTGCCAGTCAAGCACTCTAGCCAACTGAGCTATAACCCCAAAAATTTAGAATGACAAATTACGACATTCCTTTTAACACTAGCAAGGGAATACTGCTATCAAAATCAATTTTTTTAACCCGATCGTTTTCCCACAACTTCTTGAAAAAACCTCTTTTTCTTCGAATGACACATAGCATGTCTGGTTTTTCATCATGTAAATACTTTAAAACTCCTTGATATACAGTTGCATTGGTTGTTGGAATCAACTGATTAATATGGCTTTCAAGTGTATCGTTCAACTCCAGATCTTTAGCATCAAGTTTTGGAGTTTTGACTTGTAAAAGATTGATGGTAGAAGAAAAAGTTTTTTTGATCTTAATCAATAGATCCAGGGTAGTAACTGATTTAAGAGAACCCGATTTAATAGTCATCAAAATCTTTTTAATGGGTTTAAACGAAACGTTTTTAGGAATGATCAATACCGGAACCTTTGTATCTTTAATAATATTCCCCGTAATTTTTCCTAAAAAGATATTTTCGTCTGCTCCGTCATTTTTGGTCGACGCTATAATTAAATCAATTTCTAGCAGCTTACTAAGTTGTTTAAGTGTATCAATTACGGTGTAACCCTTTAAAGTGCTTGTGATGATTTCAACATTTTTTCGATCCACTTTTTTTATGTGACCTTTTAAAATCGCCTTACTATCTCTTTCCAGAATCTGATCCACTTTTAAAAGACCACCACTAATTTTAGGGCTGCTGTATACATGAACAAGATAAATTTTGGCTCCAACTGCATCTGCAAAATCAATGGCATATTGCAACGTATTTACCGCATGTTCATTACTCCCAATAGGAACTAAAATGTTTTTCATAAGATAATGTCTTGATAATAAGTATGGTTAAAAATAAATAAAACTTCCAAGTTAATACAAGGAAGTTCTATTTTATTTGATTTAAGCAAGTTTTAGTACCTGTAATATTCTGGTTTAAATGGACCTTCCACTTTAACACCGATATAATCAGCCTGATCTTTTCTCAATTCTTCCAATTCAACTCCGATTTTTTCAAGATGTAATCTTGCTACTTTTTCCTCTAAATGTTTAGGAAGCATATAAACTTTGTTTTCGTATTTGTCTGAATGATGCCATAATTCGAGTTGAGCCAATGTTTGATTAGTAAATGAATTACTCATTACAAAACTTGGATGACCCGTAGCACAACCCAAATTAACCAATCTACCTTCAGCCAAAATCAATAACTCTTTACCGTCAATAGTGTATTTATCAACCTGAGGCTTTATCTCAACTTTAGTATCTCCATAGTTGGCATTCAACCAAGCCATATCAATTTCATTGTCAAAATGACCTATATTACAGATAATGGCTTTATCCTTAACAGCTCTAAAATGTCTTTCCTGAACAATGTCTTTATTACCTGTAGTCGTAATTACGATATCCGCCTTTTCAATGACGTTGTCCAATTTTTTAACTTCAAAGCCTTCCATAGCAGCCTGAAGAGCACAAATTGGATCGATTTCAGTAACAATCACACGAGCACCAGTTCCTTTAAATGAAGCTGCAGTACCTTTACCTACATCTCCATATCCTGCCACAACAACAACTTTTCCTGCCATCATCGTATCTGTTGCTCTTCGTATCGCATCTACGGCGCTTTCTCTACAACCGTATTTATTATCGAATTTTGATTTGGTAACAGAATCATTCACATTGATCGCCGGCATTGGTAAGGTACCTTCTTTCATTCTGTCATATAAACGATGCACTCCGGTTGTTGTCTCCTCAGACAATCCTTTAATATCACCAACCAATTCAGGGTATTTGTCTAAAACCATATTGGTCAGATCTCCTCCATCATCTAACATCATATTC
>CAYQPI010000106.1:0-36906 GCA_964419405.1 uncultured Flavobacteriaceae bacterium | reverse complement strand
GTCCCACATGATCTTACCTAATTTCTTATGGTAATAATCTACTGTGTGAGTACCATCATTGTTGACAAAGAAGGCCAATCTTTCTTTCACTTCTTTCTCTACTTCGTCAAATTCAGGAGTATCTGTAGGAATTTTACCTGTCTGAATATCGTCAGACAAATAATCTCCGATTGTATAAGGCAATACAAAATAGCCATCTGCCAATCCCTGCATTAAGGCTGAAGCTCCTAATCTGTTCGCTCCATGATCAGAGAAGTTCGCTTCTCCAATACAATACAAGCCAGGTACTGTGGTCATCAAATTATAATCAACCCAAACGCCACCCATGGTATAGTGAGTTGCCGGATAGATCATCATTGGTGTTTTATAAGGGTTTTCGTCAATGATCTTTTCATACATCTGAAATAAGTTCCCGTATTTTGCCTCAACAATGGCGGCTCCTAATTCAGTTATTTTTTCCTCAGACGGATTTGAAATATGTTTCAATTTAGCCTGCTCAGTTCCATATCTTTTTATCGCTGAAGCAAAGTCAAGATACACCGCCTCCCCTGTGGCATTCACTCCAAAACCAGCATCACATCTTTCTTTCGCTGCACGCGAAGCAACGTCTCTTGGAACCAGGTTTCCAAAAGCAGGATACCTTCTTTCTAAGAAATAGTCTCTTTCGTCTTCAGACAATTCAGTTGGTTTCTTTTTACCTTCCTGAATAGCCTTGGCGTCTTCTAATTTTGCCGGCACCCATATTCTACCATCATTTCTCAATGACTCAGACATCAAGGTCAGTTTTGACTGATAATCCCCTGATCTGGGAATACACGTTGGGTGAATCTGCGTAAAACAAGGATTCGCAAAATAAGCGCCTTTCTTATGTATCTTCCACGCTGCAGTGGCATTTGACCCCATAGCATTGGTAGAAAGGAAATAAACATTTCCATATCCACCCGTACCGATAACAACGGCATGTGCACTATGTCTCTCTATTTCTCCTGTAACAAGGTTTCTTGTAATAATTCCTCTCGCCTTTCCATCAACAATGACAACATCTAACATTTCGTGTCGGTTGAACATCTCAATCTTTCCACGTGCTATTTGTCTGTTCATCGCAGAATAAGCCCCCAGAAGTAATTGTTGTCCGGTTTGACCCTTGGCATAGAAGGTTCTCGAAACCAATACCCCACCAAATGACCGGTTGTCTAACAGGCCTCCGTAATCTCTTGCAAAAGGAACTCCTTGAGCCACACATTGGTCAATTATATTTCCCGATACTTCAGCCAGTCTGTGCACATTCGCTTCTCTTGAACGATAATCACCACCTTTTACGGTATCATAAAAAAGACGGTAATTAGAATCACCATCTCCCATATAATTTTTCGCAGCGTTGATCCCTCCCTGGGCAGCAATTGAGTGCGCCCTTCTCGGAGAATCTTGATACGCAAAAGCTTTCACATTATAGCCCAATTCAGCCAGCGTTGCCGCAGCAGACCCGCCGGCAAGTCCTGTACCAACTACAATAATGTCAATATTTCTTTTATTCGCAGGATTAACCAGATCGATATTATCCTTATATGATGTCCATTTATCTTTTATAGGACCCTTTGGTATTTTAGAGTTTAACTTAGTCATAAATGAGATAGATTAATGGTTAAAATGATGGTATAAAGCGATAATGATAAAACCAAATGGAATCGCAAATGAATAAAACTTACCAAATGATTTCACAGCACTGGTGTATTTATTGTTAAAACCAACCGATTGAAAAGCTGATTGAAACCCGTGTAATAAGTGTAAAGCCAATAAAATAAAAGAAATCACATAAGCTCCTACACGCAATGGGCTAACGAACTTATGCTGTAATTCTTCAAAATATCGATTCGGATCTTCTGGCAACACCTCAATATACTTGTGGTTCATTTCAGGAAACCAAAAATCAATAAAGTGAAGTACTAAAAAAGCCAAAATTACCAAACCGGAATAAATCATGTTTCTTGACATCCAACTTGAATTAGTTCCTCCCTTGTACATGGCATATTTCACATTTCTGGCTCCCCTGTTTTTTAATTCCAAAACAAAGCCCATTACAAAATGAAAAACCACTCCAAAAATAAGGACTGGCTGCAGGGCAAATTGAATCAGTGGGTTGGTTCCCATAAAGTGGGACAATTGATTGAATAAATTCTCACTAAACAAAGAGGTAATGTTCACCGCCAAGTGGATTATTAGAAAGAAAATTAAGAAAAGTGCCGACAAGGCCATAGCAACCTTTCTCGCGATTGATGAAGATAAAAATCCGCTCATTTTACTTGATTTATAAAATAGAGAACAAATATACCAAATACAATAATTTTTTTGGCCTGTTTTCAACTGATTATTTTTATTTGATTAACATTCTTATATTTATGCCAAACTTAAGTTAAACAAGAATGTCTGCAAGCCCTAAGCACACTTTGAATCCTGACAAATGGATCGATCTCTATGCTGACTATTTATACAATTATGCCATCACCAGAATCGATGGACAGGAGCTGGCCAAAGACCTGGTACAGGAGACTTTCTTTTCTGCCATCAAAGGGAAAGATAATTTTAGAGGACAAGCTGCTGAACGTACCTGGCTGGTATCTATCTTGAAAAGAAAAATCATTGACCATTACAGAAAAATTAATTCAGCCAAAGGGCAAAAAGAGGTTCGAATGAACTTTTATGAGGACGGAGAAAACAAGGGCAGCTGGATAGAAGAACGCGTGCCTCAAAACTGGGGAAATGATGCCGATAAAGACATTGAAAACGATGAGTTGAAAGGCGCCTTAGAGGGATGTATTCAAAGTTTACCAGAGAAATACAGAATCGTTTTTATGCTTAAAACCGTTCAAAACTACGAGACGGAAGAAATTTGTAATGAACTCGATATTACAGCGTCAAACCTATGGGTGATCATTCATAGAGCGAGGATTCAGTTGAGAAATTGCATGGAACAAAAATGGTTTAATAATTAATGTGTGAGGTATGGGATTTATAATTAGCTGCGATGAGGCTACCACAATTTGCGATAAAAATCAATATGGAGAAGCGAGCCTTTATGATAAAATCAGATTGAACTGGCATTTGTTTATGTGTAAATTTTGCATGAGCTATACCAAACAAAACAATATCATGACTCAGATTTTTGGTAAAAACCTAAAACCTTGTGAAGGATTAGAAAAGATGAGTGAAGAGGATAAAAAACAACTTGAAAAAAATCTTAAGGAAGAACTGAACAAGTAATAGATTAGATGGTAATTTAGTAAAAAAGGTATTGAGTGATCAATACCTTTTTTTTATCTTTGAGTATTAGATCCTAATTCTTCCTTATGCCAGCAAATAAAGGCCTCTTCAAATCCTCAGTAAGCAGAAAAAACACCATGGCCATTTCTGGTCTTTTCATCAGCTTCTTTCTGGTAATTCACCTTATCGGAAATCTAATACTGATTATTCCAGATTCATTCTTCCCCATAGAGTTTTGGGGAAATGTTCAGAATGTTCATGATATGTATAATGCTTATTCGCATTTTCTTGTTCATTTCTGGCCCGTTTCAGTAATTGCCTGGATTCTCTATGCTTTTATCATAATTCATGTTATTGATGCTATTTTCATCACGATTCAAAACCGAAAGTCTAAAGGAGAAAAATATGTAGTAAACGATAGCTCTTCGAGCAAGTGGTATACCCGAAACATGGGAATTCTTGGAAGTATACTCGCTATCTTCATCGTGATTCATATGGCTCAGTTTTGGCTCAAATATAAAGTGCTTGAAATTGAAGATGATCTCTACAACCTGGTGGTTGCCACCTTTAAGGTCGGATGGTTTGTCATTCTATATGTTATCAGTATCATCGCTTTGGGCTTTCACTTGATTCACGGAATTGAAAGTGCGCATACTTCATTGGGACTTCATCAGAAAAAACTCGTAAAATTCATTAAAGTATTTGCATTGTGGTTTAGTGTTATCATGACTGTTTTATATGCGATTATTCCCATCATAATTTATTTTAAAGATATTTAAACTATGGCTCTAGATGCAAAAATTCCTGCTGGTCCTTTAAAAGACAAATGGCAAAACTACCTGGCAAATACCAAGTTGATTAATCCTGCCAATCGGAAAAAACTGGATATCATTGTTGTTGGAGCCGGGTTGGCAGGTGGAGGAGCCGCTGCATCATTAGCAGAACTTGGCTATAACGTAAAAGTTTTTTTCTTTCAAGACAGTGCCAGAAGAGCTCATTCTGTAGCCGCCCAAGGAGGGGTAAATGCGGCTAAAAATTATAAAAACGATGGCGATAACGTCTATCGTATGTTTTATGATACCATAAAGGGAGGCGATTTTAGATCTAGAGAAGCCAACGTATATAGAATGGCTGAGTGTTCCACCCAGTTAATTGACCATATGGTTGCTCAGGGTGTTCCTTTCGGAAGAGAATATAGTGGTTATTTGAGCAATCGATCCTTTGGTGGTGTGCTGGTATCACGTACCTTTTATGCCAGAGGGCAAACAGGTCAGCAGCTTTTGTTAGCGACCTATCAGGCCATGATGAAACAAGTAAAAGTTGGAAAGCTGGAGCAATTTGACAGGCGAGAAATACTCGATTTTGTAGTTATTGACGGAAAAACCAGAGGTGTCATTGCACGAAATTTAGTGACAGGGGAAATTGAAAGGCATGCAGCCCATGCAGTCGTATTAGGAACCGGTGGCTACGGAAAATTGTTTTACCTCTCCACTCTGGCAATGAATTCTAATGGTTCCGCCACCTGGAAAGCCCATAAAAAGGGTGCCTATTTTGCCAACCCTTCCTGGACCCAAATTCACCCAACGGCCCTGCCACAGTCTGGAGAGCATCAGTCAAAACTAACTTTGATGTCTGAATCCCTGAGAAATGATGGCCGCATATGGGTTCCTAAAAATGCTGACGATCAGCGTAAGCCTACAGAAATTCCGGTTGAAGACCGTGATTATTATTTAGAAAGAAGGTATCCGGCATTCGGGAACCTGGTGCCAAGAGATGTGGCTTCAAGAGCCGCAAAAGAAAGAATAGATGCCGGCCATGGTGTGGGGCCTTTAAAAAATGCTGTTTACCTCGATTTTCATACTGCCATAAGCAACTTGGGGAAAGACACCATAAAAGAACGCTATGGGAACCTCTTTACCATGTATGAAAAAATTACGGGAATCAATGCCTATAAAGAACCCATGAAGATCTCACCAGCAGCACACTTTTCAATGGGTGGCCTTTGGGTTGATTATGAATTGCAAACATCGCTTCCGGGAGTCTTTGCTGTGGGAGAAGCAAATTTCGCCGATCACGGAGCTAACAGGCTTGGTGCTAACTCTTTGCTACAGGCTTCCGTAGACGGAAATTTCATTCTACCCAATACCATTTCTAATTACCTAAGTCAGGATATAAACAGTGAAAAGTTATCGACAGATCGTCCGGAATTTGATGAAGTTGAAAAACAGGTCAGAGACCAGATCGATAAAATACTGAGTATCAAAGGAGGCATTGCTGTAGATCAGATTCACCGAAAATTAGGAAAGATTATGTTTAAAGAAGTTGCTATGTCAAGAAATGAAAAGGGACTTCTTTGGGCCATCGAAGAAATCAAAAAATTAAGACATGAATTTTGGACCAATGTGGCAGTTTCCGGAGATGCTACGGGACCCAATTCTGAACTCGAAAAGGCAGGCAGGTTAGCAGATTACCTTGAAATTGCAGAGCTGATGGCGCTGGATGCGCTTGAGAGAAAAGAAAGCTGCGGGGCCCATTTTAGAGAAGAATACCAAACCGCTGATGGTGAAGCACTAAGAGACGATAAAAACTACATGTATTCCTCCGCCTGGGAATGGATAAACGGAAAAGATTGGAAATTAAACAAAGAGGAACTGGAGTTTAACGATATAGAAATAGCTGTTCGCTCTTATAAATAAACATCAAAATCAATGGGTTCAATAAGATTCAATATTTAAAACAATCGCATCATGAAGCTGACACTTAAAATTTGGAGACAGAAAAACACCGAGAGTAAAGGTAGTTTGGAAACCTATGAGCTAGATGACCTGCATGAAGACATGGCGTTTCTGGAGCTTCTCGACCTGCTCAATGAACAGCTGTCTGTGAAAGGAGAACCCGCAATTGAATTCGATCACGATTGCAGGGAGGGTATTTGCGGTCAGTGCTCACTCGTTATCAACGGAAAAGCACACGGGCCCGGATCACATTACACCACTTGTCAAACTCACCTGAGGTCTTTCAAAGACGGAGATATCCTGATCATTGAGCCGTTCAGAGCTTCTGCCTTTAAAATTATCAGAGACCTAAAAGTGGATCGAACTTCCTTCGACAGAATTATTCAGGCAGGAGGGTATATATCATCCTTCACAGGAATGGCTCCTGAAGCCAATAGTATTCCGATTCATCACGATGTGTCTACATCAGCTATGGACAGTGCGGCCTGCATTGGTTGTGGCGCCTGTGTCGCAGTCTGTAAAAATTCGTCAGCGGCCCTGTTTTTGTCTGCTAAGGTTTCGCATCTGGTAAAACTCCCTCAGGGGAAACTTGAACGCGCTGAACGTGTTGTTTCAATGGTAAACGCTCATGATGAGGAAGGGTTTGGAAGTTGTAGCAATACGGGTGCCTGTGCTGTTGTATGCCCTCAGGAAATTCCCTTATTGGATATTGCTCGCATGAACTATGAATACAACAGGTCAAAAACGATCATGGGGCAGTAAGACACCCTGTTACTATTAGATTAAACTTTAATTCTTATGGTAGAGTATATTGATACTATTAGGCCTTTTGCCTTAATAGCTTATTATATTTTTATCAGCTTTATTATTCTGACGATTATTTTGGATAATAAAAAGCCGGAAAAATCCTTTGCTTTTATTTTCCTGATTCTGTTGGTACCTATTGGAGGTGTTATTATCTATTTGTTGTTTGGAGCTCAGTATCAAAAAAAGAAAATACTAACTAAAAAGCGCTATTTTGACAAGGTCTATATCAATGAAATCAACGAAGCCAGTAACAATGGACTAGACGTCAATACTGAATTCAATTCACCAAAATTACCCACCTTATTTTACAATATAGAGCAGGTACAGTTTACGAAAAACAACAGAATTCAGGTATTGATCAATGGTGAAGAGAAATTTCCTGCTCTTTTCAAAGAAATAAAAAAAGCTAAAAAAAGTATCCATCTCGATTATTATATCATCAAAGATGATCATATCGGATCCGCCTTATTTGCACTCTTGTGTCAAAAAGCACTCGATGGAATTAAAGTCAAACTGATCTATGATGATGTTGGCAGTTCTATAAGCAGATCCAGCCTAAAGAAATTAAACGACGCAGGGGTACTCACTTATCCTTATATGCCAGTTCTTTTTTCGAGATTAGCCCATAAGGCAAATTATAGAAATCATAGAAAGATTGTTATTATCGATAATGAAACCGGCTTTTTAGGAGGCATTAATGTGAAAGACAAATATATCAATCCCAACAATATTGACCTTTATTGGAGAGATACCCATCTGATGATTCAGGGCGAGGCAGTCATCGATCTGCAGTACCTTTTTATCAGTGACTGGTATTTTGTAAGTGGCCAAAAAATCGATCTTGATGAAGTAAAATTCACAAATTCCTTCAAGATCTCAAGTAACCTGCCTACAAGTATTTTAGGAAGTGACTATGGTAAAAACAACCAGACCATAATGGAGGCCTTCTTTGGCATGATTACCAGTGCCAAAAATGAAATCCTTATTACCACTCCTTATTTCATTCCGGATGAGTCAATTTTTAATGCCCTAAAAATTACCTCAAAAAGCGGGGTAAAGATCAAACTGATCATTCCTGAGAAACCTGATATCAAAATGGCCTTTTTTGCATCTCAAACCTACTTGAAAGACCTGATACGCAGTGGAGTCGAAATCTATTATTACACCAGGGGAATGATGCATTCCAAAGTTATGGTGGTCGATGGTTTGATCAGTACTGTGGGCAGCACCAACATGGATCAAAGGAGTTTTAGTCTCAATGCCGAAGTAAATGCTTTTATCAGAGACGAGGCCATAGCCAGAAAACTTAAAACATCTTTTGAAGAAGATTTAAAAGATTGTCATAAATTGCAGTTAATCGAACTGAAAAACCGGCCATTGTACATCAAGGTACTGTGTTCCATCGCTAGATTAATAGCACCAATTCTTTAAACAAAGCTCATGAATTTTTTACCAGAAAATATCGACCAATACGCAACTGAACACTCTCAAAAAGAGCCTGAATTACTGCAGGAACTTTTCAAAGAAACCTGGCAAAAGGCCCTGGTTCCCAGAATGATCAGTGGCCATTTTCAAGGTCGTGTCCTCTCCATGATCTCAAAACTCCTGCAGCCAAAAACTGTTTTAGAAATTGGAACCTATACCGGGTATTCTGCCCTTTGTCTTGCAGAAGGGATGTCAAAAAACGGTGTGTTGCACACGATAGATCATAACGAAGAATTGTATGATTTTCAACGGAGGTATTTTGATCGCTCTCCCTACAAGAGTCAAATTAAGCAATACCTCGGTCAAGGTTTGGAAATATTGGAGAACCTGGATGGGCCCTTTGATCTGGTTTTTATCGATGCTGACAAGTCAAATTATGCAAATTATTTCAGAGCCATCATTGATAAAATGAACGCTGGAGGTGTCATTCTTTCGGATAATGTACTATGGAGTGGAAAAGTAACTGACACGCCAAAGCCAAAAGATGAAGACACAAAAGCCTTGATTGAATACAACAGGCTCATGAATAATGATCCAAGAATTGAAACGGTTTTACTACCCATAAGGGATGGCTTAACCTTGAGTAGGGTCAAATAAATAGTGACTTATTTTTGGTCGATACTGTATTTGGCATAGTTATATCCCAAAGCATCATAACGTTTTGCCATATGCTGTAAACGCAGTCTAAAATCCTCCCAGTTTCTGTTTTCTTTTGAAGACCATACCACTTCAGACAATGCCGTCATCCTTGGTAAAACCTTATACTCTACGCGATCCCAGGTAGGCATATACTCTGTCCATACATTTCCCTGGGCTCCTAAAATATACTGAGCCTCTTCAGCGGATAATTCAGCAGGAGTTGGCTCATATGAATAAACTTTTTCTACAGTGGTATGTCGTGAACTTCCGGTAATAGGCTCCTCAATTCTATTTTCTTCTGCTTCCTGATAATAATCAAAATAACAGTGAGCTCCCGGAGTCATTATCACCTTATGACTTTGTTTCGCTGCAGCGATTCCGCCTTCTATTCCTCTCCATGACATGACCGTTGCATTAGGTGCCAGTCCTCCTTCAAGGATTTCATCCCAACCAATCATATCTCTGCCATTCTTGTTTAAAAACTTCTCTATTCTTTGAACAAAATAACTTTGCAAACCATGCTCATCTTTAAGGCCTTTATCCTTTATCAATTTTTGGGCATACTCGCTTTCTTCCCATTCTTTTTTCAATACTTCATCTCCTCCAATATGAATAAATTTACTGGGAAAAAGTGCCATAACCTCCGTGAGAATATCTTCTAAAAATCCAAATGTTTCTTCTGTTGGTGCATAAATTTCTGTAAAAATCCCCCAGCGCTTGGCTACTTCGTAAGGCCCTGTTCCATTACCATATTCAGGGTATGCTGCCAGTGCAGCCAGTGAATGCCCAGGTAATTCTATTTCAGGAATAACCTCAATATGTCTATCCGCAGCATATGCAACAACTTCCTTTATTTCCTCCTGTGTATAGAATCCTCCATATGGAATTGTATCATAGGTATATGGGGCATTTCTACTTCCAGCTAGGCCTATAGCGGTTCCTTTTCTATAGGCTCCTATTTCTGTCAGTTTCGGATATTTTTTAATCTCAATTCTCCAGCCCTGATCTTCAGTTAGGTGCCAGTGAAACGTATTCATTTTATGCATGGCTATCAGGTCAAGGTACTTTTTAACAGATGAAACATCAAAAAAATGACGTCCCACATCTAAATGCATACCCCTATATGTATACCTGGGCTCATCTATAATCTTTACAGCAGGTATAGTAATTTCTACTTTGTCTTCAGTTTCGGCATTTGCAGGCAATAATTGTCTCAAAGATTGAATTCCATAAAATACTCCTTTCGCCGTACTGGCCTTTATTTCAATCAACCTATCTGAAACAGTCAAATGATACCCCTCCTCATGAGAAATATCGGGATCCAAAACCAATCTGACTATATTTGTTTCTGACTTCGAAGACGAGATATCCTCTTCAACTATGGTAGAAACTTGAAGTATTTCTTTTAAATAACCTGCTTCTTTCGACCAGCCGTTAGGGTAAATTATTTTTGTTTTAGCATCAACATAAAACCGACCCTTTTCAATTGTCATTTGTTCAGGTCTGGGAATGATCGGGTAGTCAGCAGCGGTATTCACTATTTGTTCATTTGTAGTGGTACAGCTTAAAATGAACAAAGACATACCTATGAAAATTAGGTTTTTCATAAAAAATTATTTTTCGTTTTTTCTTTCTATTACTTTACAAAAATCGTGTAAATCTCAGTTTGAGGATCAAGTTCATATTCAGCATTATCAATTCTGATTTCATTGTATTTTGAAAAATTACAACAGTTCTCTGAGACCCTTTCACTGTCAACATACAGGCTTAAAATGTCTGTGCCTCCAACTTTCAATACGACCTCAGCAATCTCAGTTTCCCATCCAATAGAACCGATTCGAATTAGATCAAGATCATCTTCATCAATAAAACTAAACTCCCTATCTGAACCATCTTCAATATTCAAAACCTGAATTTGATCGGGATCAAAAGTGCTGTTACTAAACAAATTTTCTTTGGTTTCAGCATCCACAAGTTCAAAGGCAAAACCTCTCGGAGGAGTAAAACACAACATATCCTCACAGTCATTATTATCACATGACTGAAGCATTAACAAACCGATAAGGGCAATGATTCTAAAAGGAATTTTCAAAGGAATTTTTTCTTTTATTCAGCTCCTAAAAGTAGTAAGTTTCTTCCTTATCATCAATGTGAATTTAATAAAAAAAAGGGCGAAAATTTATTCATTCATATGAAAAATAGTTTCTGTCCCAATCTTATACAACCTGCTAAAACCATTGTCGTATTTATTGAGTTCCTCTAAGAATTCATCAGTGTTCTTACGAGCCTTATCCAGGTCGAAAGAGCTTCTTTGACTTGTAAAATACAAGATCTTGTTCCTGACATCCACAAAAGGGCAATAGTCCATCTTATTTGAATTGATGACAGACCCAAAATTAATCGCCTTGGTCCATGCTGATTGACCTCTCTTTCTACTGATGTATAAATCAGCTGACCCCAAACCATCCTCTCGATTATATCCACTAAAGATCAGAAATGATTCTGAAGGAGATACATATGCGTTAAACTCATAGCCCACAGTATTAATTCCCTTTCCTAAAGAAACTGCAGGTTCATAAGCTTGACCATTCCATCGACAGAAAAAAATATCATCCTTTCCTTTTGCATCTGAACGGTCTGATGTAAAATATATGTTGTTATTCGCTGCCACCGAGGGGTAGAATTCATTTTGTTCAGAATTCACCTGTTTGCCCAAGTTTACCGCTTTCTCCCAGGGATCTCCAAGGCTTTTTCTTTTAACGTACCAGATATCATAGTCAGTCGTTCTTGTATCTTCATTTCTTGACCGTGAAGAAGCAAAATACAGGGTCAAATTATCGGGTGAAAGAAAAGGCTCAAGATCATGGTGTATTCCAGAAAAAGAGGCTGTTTGAGGCTGTGACCATTTGTTATTCACTCGCTCAATTCTGGAAATCACTGATAATTCAGCTTTAGGACTTTGAATTGTTATATATGCTTCGTCTCCCGAGTTTGACAAAGTAAAATCACGAATATTGGGATAGTCCTGTAAATTAGGAAAAGCCGCTTGCACTATGTCATTATTTTGAGCTTTGCCATATAAGGAAACTACAAGCAGTAAAAAACAGGTGATTAAGGTTCTCATTAATCTTGATTATTGAGTCTTTTGTGATTATTTCTTATTATTGTCCCAGGCAGATAAAATGGCCTGTTCTCTCATTAAAACCGACGCTGGATTCTTTTCATAAGCATCTCGCTTTGTCTGACCAACCGCATCAGACATCCACCATTTTTGAGTTTCTCGGATAGATTTTTTCAAGTCTCTTAAAGTCAGACCTGAAGCAATCGCCTTTCTGTTATCCACTCGTGCAGATCCATAATTCTTTCCTTCAGGCATAATCCATGGTACCAGATAGGGAACCTTCTCTTTTTTTAAGAATGAATAATCGTCAATTTGAACTAATTCGTTGTTTATATCAAAGCTGTTTTTACCTTCATTCGCAAACTCCATCATCGTCTGTGGCTTAACTGGACCTGCAGCATTATAGGTTCCTGCCATTTTTTGTTCAGCCAAACGAATCATCCATTCTGCTACATCTCTGACATCAATATATTGCACCCGGTCTTCATTTTGTCCAGGCACCATAATTCGACCACCGCGATTAAATCTGATAGGCCAATGAATAAATCGATCTGTTTTATCGCCAGGGCCCATCATATAGGTTGGCCTGACAATGATCGATCGATCCTTTCCAAATGCCTTGATTGTTGCTACTTCAGAACTTGCTTTCATAGCACCATACCAGTACTCTATTTTCTCATCTTCATGTTCAAGATGATCAGGTTCTTTTAGTCTTACAACAAATTCTTCATCTACCAAATCATTCAAATACGGATAAAAAACACCGGTCGATGAAGTGTACATATACATTCCTGCTCTGTCTTTTAGCATGTTTGCCGTTTGCTCAGTCCACTTCGTTTTTCGCCCCGAATTGTCAATCACTACATCCCATTCACCGGTTTCAAGGGCACTAAGGTCTGTCTCACGATCTCCTATTAGTTGATTTACCTTATCGAATTTATCTAGGTGAACTGTTGGTTTTGACTTACCTCTGGTAAAAGTGCTAATTTTATGTCCTCTTTCGAGCGCATATGCAATTTGGTGCGGGCCTAAAAAACTGGTGCCTCCCAAAATTAATATGTTCAACGATTTCGTTTTGACAGGAGAAAACGAAAGCAAACCGCTGCTCAATAAAGGTGCTGCCACAATAATTGTCGAGCTTTTCTTAACAAATGATCTTCTTGACTTCTCCATATTTAATAATCTTTAAACTAATTTAACTGTATTACTGCCAGAACTATAATTCCTTAAAATATTGAGCATATTTAACATCCAGGTTCTGTATTTCT
This sequence comes from uncultured Flavobacteriaceae bacterium, assembly GCA_964419405.1. GTDB lineage: Bacteria > Bacteroidota > Bacteroidia > Flavobacteriales > Flavobacteriaceae > Lutimonas. The sequence goes on along the minus strand of CAYQPI010000106.1, from coordinate 23,593 downwards.
TTAATTAGAATGTCTTTATAAAAAACCTCAGCCGCCTCACTCTGAAGCTGGATTTTTCCTTTCTCCATTGGAATCTTTTTTCCGTTTTCAACATATCTTGAATTTCGCAAGATCATCACTACTTCTCCATTGACAATATGCAAACTTTTGCCTTCAAAACATATTAACTCCAAGGTGTTCCATTCACCATGTGCTTTTTCAAAATTTGCACTACGCATACAAAAAGACTTTACCTCTTCACCCTTGCCAATTGGCAAAAACTCTTGAGATTTGTCTGCAACTGGATTCATTATGGATTCAGGGATATAGGCCCTGATATCAATCGCCGAATTCGCCTGATTCCAAAAGTCACCCATATGACCCTGCATTACCTGAAATTCCTGTGAAAGCATCCATGACCGCCAGTATTCCGCACCATGAGGACCGATTGAATGATATAATATTCCTGAATCTTTGAGTTTTTTCTTACGTGGATGCCATTTAAGATCTCCCCATTTTACTTTTAACTTTAAGTGATAATTAGCATATTCTTCCTTTGTGACAAGACATCCGTAATATTCACCACTGATCCTTAAAACAGGATCATTATTCTCTTTCACCATTGTGAAAACACCAAAAGTGTCCTGATTTAAACCAATCGGTTTTAGGTCATTTCCTTGTTCATCCTTTGGTATTTCACCACTAAAATCCTCTGGATACGCATAACTCAAATAATTATCCCACTGAGATAGCTCCATGTCTAATAGGGGCGTCCATTCCTTTTTCTCATTAGAGGAAACGAACAATAAAAGTACCATTAAATAGATATGATTCATGACTTATAATTTACGGATCCATATATTTCTGAATTGAGCTCTTGTGCCATGATCCTGTAGTGCAATGACATCCTCTCCATGGGATTCAGGATAATTATGCAGCCCGATATAACGTGTTAAACCATTAATGGTCGTATTGTTTTGAACCAATACGCCATTATGAAGCACTGTTATTCTGGCTGGTGCATCTAAAGATCCGTCTTCCTTAAACCTCGGTGCCGTATAGATCACATCATAGGAGTTCCATTCTTCCGGTGATTTCATGGCATTTACCAAGGGAGGGTGGTCCTTGTAAATACTCCCTGCCTGGCCATTACTATAGGTTCTGTTTTGATAGGAATCCAGTACCTGAAGTTCATAACGGTTTTGAAAAAACACCCCGCTATTTCCTCTTCCTTGACCCGAAAATTCAACCTTATCAGGGGCACTAAACTCTATATGCAACTGGCAATCGCCAAATTTCATTTTTGTTTGTATTCCTCCCTTATTCGGCACTACCTCCATATATTCTCCATCTATAATGGTCCAGGGCGCTGCTTGACTAGTGTCTTTTTGACTTACCCATTGGTCAAGATTAGAACCATCAAATAAGACAATAGCATCAGAAGGTGCGTCTCCCAAGATTTTGGCAGGTGTAACAATCGCAACTTCAGGCTCCCAAATTTCAGTCATCTCTGGTTTCATTTTCATCGGTGATTCTTCAGGAGGCGTATTTGGAGCATCAAATTGTGCTGCCATTTGACTCACTATGCAACAGCTGATCAAAATAGCCATCAAAAATTTCTTTGGTATCATATTAGGGTTTTTTAATAAATTCAAATGTAATATTGGGCCCTCCCCCGGATATAACTGCTTTTAACCCATTGGCTGATTTTTCATATTGTATGACTTTTGGAAATTCGTTTTCCTCATTTTCACAAGTAAAACTCTCCCCATTTAATTCAGTCAACACAAAGGTGGTGGGCGCTTCTTCTCCCTGACCTGTTACTTCAAAAAGCCAATTCTCTTTCTTACGAAGAATAATATTTTCCTTCCAGATGGTATCTCCTTTCTTCAAAGTGCAACCCATACCTATAAATACCCCGTCTTTCTTTTTTTTCCAATATTCATAGGTTTTTTGCCCTTCTTTCTCATTTGTTCTTTCCCAGGCGCCCATAAGCCAGGAAAATTCTTCATTTTGTGGCTTTTCCATATGAAAGAATTTAGGCTTAACAACTGAGGTCAGAAAAAATACGACTATCAGCGTAACGATGGTTTTCATATATGCAGATTGGTTTAATTAGCTCCCTCTAAGATATGCATTTATCAAGAACTGTCTGCTAAAACTTCTTTCGGACAATTGACCCTCATACGCCTATTCCTGATAGGCTCCCGAAGAATAGGTCAATTCATAACTATGTGTATAAATTTCAAATACAACACCAAAAGGATCTTCAACATAGACCATTTTATAGGGTTTTTCATTAGGATAGTATTCTCTGATAGGCATACGTTGCTTTCCTCCATAGGCAACAATTTTATCCGTTAACAACTCTATCTCTGGATCCTGTACACAAAAATGAAAGAGACCGGTTCTAAAAGGAGAGAACTCTGGTTTTTCATCTGGCATGTTTGGAAAGGAAAAAAGTTCAATTCCAATCCCGTCTGAAGTTGCCATATGGGCGATTTCAAAAGAGCCCCAGTTTTTTCCAAACACATCAATGCACATCTGACCAATGGCTGTATCATTTTCTTCGTGGACTGTAGAAGGTGACATAATCACATACCATCCCATGACCTCTTCATAAAACTGAACAGCTTTGCCTATATCAGGAACGGTAATTCCAATATGTGAAAAAGATCGGGGGTAACTTGTTTGACTCATAATTTTAAGGTTTATTATTGTTAGTACTAGATATTATTCTTATAAATTCATGTTGACCATCCAACTAATTCCAAACTGATCAACACACATTCCGAAATATGAATTCCAAAATGTTTTATTCAAAGGCATGACTATTTTCCCATTATCAGAAAGTGAGGCAAATATTCTATCAGCTTCTTCTTTAGACTCAGTAAGTATAGAAATCGAAAAGTTATTACCCTCTTGAAAATCACTGTTATAAGGAGCCATCGTATCACTTCCCATTAGCATGGTCCCTCCACCAATCGGCAACGTTACATGCATCACTTTATCTTTATCAGCCTCAGCGATATGGGGCATACCCTCACTGGATGGTATTTCAGAAAACCGACCCAGATGCTGAAATTCGCTGTTGAAAATCTTCTTATAAAACAGAAAGGCCTCCTCGCAATTGCCATTAAATCTAAGGTAAGTATTAATCGTAGTCATCGTATCTATTTTTCAAAATCTAAGCACCATTCATTAAAATGGAAATCAAAAAATGATTACTCTAAGATAATTCTTTTAATTCAGTTTTTTTTGAATTTATTTCTGACCCATTGAATGCATATACGTAACATCACCGCGGCGAAAGCAGCGAAACAATTGAAAACAATATCTTGATAATCAAAAACCCTGTTGGGAATATACAATTGAAGTACCTCATCTACGCAACCAACCACACAAGTAATTAAAATGGCTGCTACAGCCGGTTTTAAGGATGTTGCCTTGTTCTTGAAACGCTCCGAAAGGGCTCGAAAAATAAATAATGCCAATACACTATATTCGATCAAATGACTTCTTTCAGCCAGGCCCAATCTTAAAAAAAGCATCAGATAGACAGCAAATAATCCAAGGTATATACCGTATAACTGATGACTTGCATTATTTCGCAGGCCGTCGTATACGATCAAAATTGCGATGAGTAACATCCCGGCAACAAACAAGGCTGCCTGTATGTTTTGATTGTCGAGAAGATCAAGTAAGGGGAGTCCTAAAAACAAGCTTGAAAATATGACAACAACCACCAATAAGGCAAGGTACCATAAGTACTTTTCTTTTTTCGAATGAAATATGCTCATGTGCTAAATTTATAGCAAAGTAATTAGTAAATCTTCTCTAAAATTTATCTCTTTTACGACGTTTTACAACTGTTTTGATCAGTTTACCTAACTCCTTGTCCTTTCGCTTTCGCTCAAGAGCGTCCGATTCAAAATGCTGCTTTTCTTTCTCCATTTTTCTGAAATTCGCATAAGACTCTTCATCTATATCCCCACGATCCAGGGCATCGAGAATACCACAGCCATTTTCATTGACATGGGTACAATCACGATATTTACATTCGCTTGCGTATTCGAGTATGCCTTCAAAGGTAATTTTAAGACCCTCCTCTGCGTCTGTCATGCCAATTTCCCTCATTCCAGGGTTATCTATAAGAATTCCGCCACCAGCTAAAACAACCAATTCTCTATGACTTGTAGTATGTCTTCCCTTGTTCACACTCTGGCTAATTTCATGCGTTTCCATTAGTTTTTCATCTGCCAGCGTGTTGATTAGGGTTGATTTACCAACTCCTGAAGATCCTAACAAACAATAGGTTTTCCCTTGCTCGATAAATGCTTTTATGGAGGCTGATTCCATGGCTTTATTGCTGATAGCAAATAGCTCAATCGTAGGTATTCGGTCCTCAATCTGACCTTTTATCTCTTGAAGTCTTTCCTCGCTGATTAAATCTTTTTTACTCAATACAATTACTGGTTTTACCTTAGATGCATGGCAAACAGTCAGGTACCTCTCCAGTCGATTCAAATTAAAATCTCTGTCAACAGCCTGAACGATCAAACCCACATCAATATTTGTAGCTATGATTTGAACCTGACCGGCTTTTGCGACAGCCTTTCTTTCCAGAATAGAAAATCTTGGATATACCGCATGAATCAATGCCTTTCCCTCGTCATACTCTGAAAAGGCAACCCAATCTCCCACTGCAGGAAAATCGTACCTGCTCTCTGCTGTATACCTTAAATTTCCTAATAGTTCAGCCTCAAACTCCTGAACAGAGGTCATAACAACATACCTTTCTTTATGTTCCAGAATTACTCTTCCCACCTCTAAGGAATCCAATCCCTTTTCTTCTCTGAAGTCCTGTAATTCTTGATTATAGCCTAAATCCTTTAAGGTCATTTCTTATTTATTTTAGCTTGTAGTTCTGTATGTATTTTTGCTCCTTCTCTGACCACAATTTCTATGATTTCTTCTATATCATTTTTAGTGGTCCTAAAATTGACAATGCACGCTCTTAAGAGATAATTCTTGTCAACAACAGCATTTGACAAAAACGCCTCTCCTCCCTGTTGTAAAACATCCACTAAAGACTCATTCAACTCATTTAGATAAGAGTCTCTGGCTGCTGACTTGAGCTTTAAATCTAGTGGCACATATCTAAAAGTTGCTATGCTTAAATGTTGACTTATAGCTTCTAATTCATCATGGTGATCAACCAACTCATAAAGGGTTCTCGATAAGTCAATATCCTCTTTGATCATTTTTTCATAGCCCCTTCTGCCCACTTGTTTTAGGGCCATCCAAACTTTTAATGCCCTGAAACCTCTCGAGTTTTGTAAGCCATATTCATAAAAATTTTGAGTAGCTGCTGTGTCTTTACTAAAGTTATAATACTCAGGGTGTGAACTAAAGGTGTCTGTCAAGTGTTTGCGATTTTTTACCAAGGTACAGCCTGCCTCCAACGGACTGTACAACCATTTGTGTGGGTCAAGTGCGAGAGAATCTGCCTCTCGAATTCCATGAAACAAATTCTTTAATTCAGGAATCACGGCTGCTGGTATGCCATAAGCTCCATCAATATGAAACCATAGATCATGTTTTTTGGCTATTGCCGCTATAGCGTCAAGTTTGTCGACCACACCTGTGCTAACATCACCTGCCGTACCTACAACCATAAAGGGATGATGGCCTTTTGAAAAGTCATTTTGAACAGCCTTTTCGAGCAAATCATTATTCATTTTGTTTTCAGAATCCGTCTCTATCCAACGAATCGAATCAGAACCATGACCGAATAAAATAACGGCTTTTTCAATCCAGGTATGGGTCGATTTTGAGCAGTAGGAAATCATTTTACGTGAATGACTGACAAGTCCCTTTTCTTTAATCGATTTAGGTGCTTTGGCCGTTCGCGCTGCCAGAAAAGCTGTAAAGTTTGCCATATTTCCTCCACTGACCAATATCCCCCCATAATCATTTTCTACACCTATAAATTCAGCAAGCCACCGTATGGTTTGTTTTTCAATTTCAGTAGCCAAAGGACTTAATATCTGGGCCCCCGCGTTTTGGTTGACGCCTGCTGCAAGTAAATCAGCAAGCATGCCAATAGGTGCAGGTGAGGAGGTGATATAACCCATAAATTTTGGATGACCATTAAACAAAGAATGTTCCAGTAATAATGAGCTGACCTCCTCCATTATTATTGACGCTGACCTTCCGTTTTCTGGTAAACCTTCCTTACCCAGAATATCTTGCAATTCTTCGGCAGTTTCACCTTTGGTAACGGGTCGATCACCCATGGTATTGGTAAATTCAGCGAGTTGGTCTATCAATCGATACCCTATTTGCTTAAAATCTTCTCTTGAAATTTCAATATCTGTTCGTCGATGTTCCTTCATGTTTGACCTAAATGATATAAATACCCTAAGATACAGATTCTTGGAGAAAAGGACCTCCATATAAACGCCGGGAAACAATTAAGGAAAAACCTGACAATTTACAAGGCGTTACTTCGAAAGAAACAAGGCATTTTGATCAATTTTGTAGAAATCAATAACCACCAACAAGATGAAAACTATCTTTCCTAAAGAATTTCTAACAAATTCGATAGAGTATCACAGGCATCAATACCTTAAAAAAAGTCAATATATCTACTTCACATTGATTGTAGGGCTCGTGATCTTCTCCTTTCTTCTACCATTTATCACCATAGACCTATATAGCTCTTCCCCAGGAATGATTCGATCGAAAAAACAACGAAATATTGTAAAAAGTCCTGTAAATGGTAAGGTTGAAACTGTAAACGTTAAAGAAAATTCAATCGTACAAGCAGGTGATACGCTGTTTGTTCTTGATACCCAACATCTCAATCAAAACATACAAAATCTACATGCTCAATCTAACACATTAGGTCTTGAAATTAAAGACCTTGAATACCTCCTGAATCATAAGACCTTTTCACTTGATTCCTTAAGGTCTGACTTGATAAGAAGTCAGTTTGAAGAGCATTTAATAAATCTCAAAAGCTTAGAGGATCAGCTGTATTGGAATGCCAAGGATTTCAATCGGCAGGAAAAATTATTTCAACTTGGTGTTATCGCCAGAAAAAGTTTTGAAGCTAGCCAACTGAAACTCAGAAATATTCAAAATAACCTCACTCTTTATCAACGCAAAACCCAAAAAAACTGGCAAAGGCAATTATATGTCAACATTGATGAACTAAAAAATGTGAACTCAAAACTAAGGGAATTCCAATTAGAAAAAAGTAAGCATTTTATTCTTGCTCCCTTAGAAGGAACTGTCATTGACCTTATTGGTATCGATAAAAACAACTTTGTTTATACAGGTGCCTCCATCGCCCATATTTCGCCTCAAACAGATCTTGTTGTAGAATGCTTTGTGAACCCAGCTGATATTGGGCTCATCAAAAAAAAACATCCTGTGAGTTTTCAGATTGATGCTTTTGATCATAATTATTGGGGAGCCGCCACGGGTGAAATAACAGAGATCAGCGAAGATCATCACCTACTTAATGACATGCCGATGTTTAAAGTGATCTGTAGCCTAAATGAAAAAAAATTAGACCTCGACAAAAATATTCAGGGGAAACTCAAAAAAGGAATGACGCTAAATGCTCATTTTTTCATTAAATCCCGAACGGCATTACAATTGGTTTTTGACACAATTAATGATTGGCACTAATACTATAAAAATGTCTGGTAAAAAAGTAAAACAACATGACATCTCTGACTGTGGTGCGGCCTGTCTGGTGTCAATTGCCGCACATTACAAACTGTATATCCCTATTGCAAAGGTAAGGCATTATACTGCAACAGATCAAGACGGTACCAACCTACTAGGTATCATTGAAGGTGCGGAAAAACTAGGATTTGACGCAAAAGGGATTAAATGTGACATAGGTGATTTAAAAAATATCCCTACCCCGGCTATCGCTCATCTAATCATCAATAAAAGCCTCCAACACTTTGTAGTTATTTATAAGCTTACAAAAAAAGTGATCAGGATCATGGATCCCGGTACCGGAACTTTTGTAAACATGTCACATCAGAAGTTCAAGAAGCAGTGGACAGGCGTTTTGGTAATTTTAATTCCAAATCAGTCTTTCATTTCGAAAAACGAGAAAGTATCTGTGCTTTTGAGGTTTTGGCACCTCATAAAACCTCATAAATACATGCTGATTCAAGCCATCATCGGCTCAGTATTTTATACACTTCTGGGCTTTTCAATTTCTATCTATATCCAGAAAGTAACAGATCATGTATTGGTAAGCGGAAATCATAAACTTCTCAATATCATGAGTATTTTGGTGCTTGTGCTACTTGTGATTCAAATATTGCTTCATTTTCTCAAGGATGTATTTCTAATTAAATCTGGTCAAGAGATTGATTCCAGACTAATTCTGGGCTACTACCGGCATTTATTAAAACTTCCCCAGCAATTTTTCGATACCATGCGTACAGGTGAAATCATTTCACGAATAAATGATGCTATGAAAATCAGATTATTTATTAATAATACTTCGCTAACCATCTTAGTCAATTTCTTCATAGTGATCTTTTCCTTCCTGTTGATGTTTTCCTATTATTGGAAATTAGGTTTGATCATGATCAGTATCATCCCGCTCTATATACTGGTTTACCTAATTTCAAACAGGCTCAACAAAAAGACGGAACGCAAGATCATGGAATCTTCTGCAGATCTGGAAAATCAATTAATAGAATCTATTTCTTCCATAGCTACCATTAAACAATTCAACCTTCATCCAATGATGCAGATCAAAACGGAGAGTAGGTTTATACAACTCTTGAAGGTGAGTTACTATTCGTCCCTGAACCATGTTTTTAGTCAAACTTCGACCCAGTCTATATCGAGCTTTTTCACCATCCTATTGATCTGGATTGGCTCCTATTTTGTCATTGCCAAAGAGTTAACACCGGGTGAACTTTTTTCATTTTATTCGATACTAGGCTTTTTTACCAGTCCTGTCTCTGGCCTAATCATGTCTAATAAAATAATTCAAAATGCACTGATTGCTGCCGATAGACTTTTTGAGATTCTTGATTTGAATACTGAAGAAAACCCTGTTGCCAATCAGGCTCCAACAATTAGCAACAGTACCATTATATTCGAAAATGTCAGATTTTCCTACGGTAACCGACCTGATCTTTTTTCAGACTTAAACCTTAGCTTCCGTCATGGAGAACTTACTGCAGTTGTTGGCGAAAGCGGTTCAGGGAAATCGACCTTAGTTCATTTGATAGAAGGTCTATATTCCATTGATCATGGGAAAATATCCATTGGCGGCATTAACATCAACTGCTTTTCGAAAGAGTGTTTAAGAAATTTAATAGGGATTGTCCCTCAGAAGGTTCAGTTGTTTAGCGGAAGTGTTTTAAGCAATATCGCATTGGGAGAATCAAATGCAGATATGAATAGAATATTGGAAGTGTGCAAAAAGTTAGAAATCATCTCATTCATAGAAAAACTTCCTGATGGTTTCCAAACCAAAATTGGAGAAAATGGAACCTATCTATCCGGAGGTGAACGACAGCGAATTGCCATTGCCAGAGCCCTTTACAGAGATCCTGCAATTATAGCCTTTGACGAAGCTTCCACGTCCCTTGATAGTTTTTCAGAACAGATTCTTGGTGCTGTGACACAGCAATTACTAAAAGAAGGTAAAACAATCATTTTAATTACGCACAGGATCGTAACATTATCTCATGTAAATCGAGTTCTTGTTCTAAACAAAGGTGAATTAGTTGAGGATGGCAGCCCTGATTTTCTCTTAAATACAAAAAACGGATTCTTTAGAGATCTGTGGATAAAACAGGAAAAATAATCCTTTTAAATATATTGAATCAAATATGAATAATTTAAAGCAATTAGAACGTCTTAAAACTATACACAGGCTTATTAAAGTCGAGAACACCGGAACTCCAACTGAATTGGCTAAAAAGCTGAGAGTTAGTGTTAGACAAGTCTTTCTTCTCATTGAGCAATTAAAGGAAATGGATGCTCCAATTCTATTTAATCGCCGAACAAAAACCTATTATTATTCACTGGATTATGAGTTGTCAATCAATATTTCTATACAGGTATTGTTACAAGATCAACTTCTAAATATTTACGTCGGAAAAGGGGTTTCAAACTATATTGACTCTCTGCAAGGAAATTGCAGTAGCCAAGATTACCTTTATTATATCAAAACAAGACTAGACGTAGTCGGTTAGACGTGACCATGTTTTGCAGAGTATTAACTATTTACAAATTTAAACTAAAAAATTATGGAGAAATTACGAATGAATGAATCATTTGAATTAGACAAAAATGCGCTTTTTGTAATCAAAGGCGGACATCCTATTCTGGTCGTATTAGGAGCTATAACAACAGGAGTAGCCCTGGGAAAAGCGGTGGATCAGGCCAGTCAATGGTTTTTGGATGGTTGGAATAATCCAAGGTAATCGTATGAAGAATCTAAGCTATTACGAAAATATGGAGCTACATCAAACAGACCTTGTACAATTTCAAGGAGGAGGACCCATTAAAGAAGCTGCCAAGTGGTATTACATGACAGTTGGCAGTTTCTACCGTGGAATTTATGATGGTCTTGTAGGAAATGAATCTGTAATCTAAATCGTTCCCTATGAAAACTCAGAAAAATCTTGCATATATATTCTTACTTGTTGCAATTCTAAATCTCGTATTTCTTGTCGATACTTTGCTCACTAAGGAGAATGTTGACTATTATATTTTTTCAATAGAAACTAGTAAAAGTATAAACCTTATGTATTATGCAATTAGTTTTTTGTTGCTTTTCATCATTGGAATTGTTTTACTCAATCAAAAAACAAATAAGAAATGAAAGAATTACTAATAATCAAATTCGAAGAAATAATACCAGATCAACTCTATTATATCAAAGGTGGCACCGAACCGGCAGAAGGTTCTTACGCCGCCGGATATGCCATTGGATCATGGTTTCGAGAGATGTATAGTATTTGGTCTTATGGTCTAACCCATCTCACAGACCGTTAAAAAAAAGAGCCTTGTCAAATGACAGGGCTCTTGTGTTTTTCTATTTAATCTTTAGCAAAAAGTAATTTCTCTTACCTCTTTGCAACAAAACAAACTTGTCGGCAATCAGATCTTTGCTTCCTAAAGCAAAATCATCTTTTACTTTTTCTTTATTGACAGAAATTGAATTTTCTTTCAAGGCTCTTCTGGCTTCACCATTTGATTTTAGAAAACCTGATTTCTCATTTAAGGCATCTACAATGTCAATTCCTGAATCTAATTCTGATCTTTCAATCTCAGCCTGAGGCACTCCCTCAAACACATCCAGAAATGTTTGTTCATCGAGTGTTTTTAAATCTTCTGCCGTAGATCGTCCAAATAAAATCTGAGAAGCTTTTACAGCATTCTCATAGGCCTCTTGACCATGGCACATGGTTGTTACCTCCTCACCTACTTTCTTTTGTAATAGCCTTAAATGAGGTGCTTCTTTGTGCTCTTCAATTAGTTTTTCAACCGTTTCTTTATCTAAAAAAGTGAAAATTTTAATATAGTTTTCTGCATCTATATCTGACGCATTTAACCAGTATTGATAAAATTTATATGGAGAAGTTCTTTTCGTATCAAGCCAAATATTTCCGCCTTCCGTTTTTCCAAATTTTGTACCATCCGCCTTGGTTACAAGCGGGCTCGTTAAGGCATAGGCTTTTCCTTGAACCTTTCTTCTAATCAGTTCTGTACCAGTCGTAATATTTCCCCATTGGTCAGATCCTCCAATTTGCAACAAACAATTATGGTTGCTGTATAAATGAAGGAAATCATATCCCTGAACCAACTGATAGGTAAACTCAGTAAAACTCATTCCTTCTTTAGATTCTGCATTGATCCTGTTTTTTACAGAATCTTTAGCCATCATATAATTAACGGTGATATGCTTTCCTATATCTCTGGCGAATTCTAAAAATGAAAGGTCTTTCATCCAGTCATAGTTATTAACCATCTGTGCGGCATTGTCAAGATCACCCGAAAAATCTATAAATCTCTCAAGTGTGTGCTTCACTCCTTTGATATTCTTGGCAAGTGTTTCTTCATCAAGCAAATTTCTTTCATTAGACTTACCAGAAGGATCACCAATCATCCCAGTAGCGCCTCCTACAAGTGCAATCGGTCGGTGACCTGAACGTTGCAAGTGCATTAATAAAATGATCTGCACCAAACTTCCGATGTGCAAAGAATCGGCCGTAGGGTCAAAACCTATATAGGCAGCTGTTGATTCTTTTAACAATTGCTCTTCAGTACCTGGCATGATGTTGTGCAATAAGCCTCTCCAGCGAAGCTCTTCAACGAAATTCTTCTTCATTGTAAAAAATTTCAGCAAATATAAAAAAGATAGACTTCTTAGAATTCAAATCTCACAATTATTCATAGAAATAAAGGGTTTCAGCAATCTATCTTTTCATCCAAATGATTATTTTCGTATCATGATTTTAGTAACCGGCGGAACTGGCTTGGTGGGATCCCACCTATTGTATCATCTATTGCTTAAGAATGATAGTGTTCGTGCTATTCATCAAAGAAACAGTGATCTGAATGCGGTTAAAAGAGTTTTTACTTATTACTCTTCTGAAGCCGATTACTTGTTTAACAAAATTCGATGGGTTGAAGCCAGTCTTGAAGATATTCCAGATCTTGATGCTGCATTTGAAAATATTAGCCAGGTATATCATTGTGCTGCCATGGTCTCCTTTAAAGGAAGTGAATATAAAAAAATGCGTAGGGTCAATATAGACGGAACCACGAATATCGTTAATCTCTGCATTAGTCATCAGGTAGAAAAACTTTGTTTTGTCAGTTCTGTGGCTGCCATTGAAAATGGAGCGCCTGGTGTAGTCATGGATGAATCGGATAATTGGAGCAATTCTAGCGATAAAAGTGGTTATTCTATCACTAAATATGGGGCTGAAATGGAGGTGTGGCGAGCCTCTCAAGAAGGTGTTCCGGTAGTGATCGTAAACCCTGGCATTATCATAGGTCCCGGATTTTGGCACAAGGGTTCAGGTGCCATGTTTAGCAAGATCAAAAAAGGCTTAAAATTTTACACGACAGGTATAACCGGTTTTGTAGGCGTGAATGATGTTGTCAGGATTATGGAGCATTTGATGAATTCTGAAATCATCAACCAACGTTATGTAATTGTTTCTGATAATCTCAGTTATCAAGAAGTATTCTCTTTTATTGCCTCAGCCTTGAAGAGACCTCAGCCGTCTATTCGAATCACTAAGTTTTTGAGTGAATGTATTTGGAGGTTAGAATATGTAAGAAGCAAACTAACTCTTTCTCCTCCGCTTCTGACAAAAAGGACAGCAAGATCTGCCTTGGCAAATCACCCCTATACGGCTGAGAAAATAAGAAACAAAATCGGGTTTGAATTTGAACCAGTCAAAGATTGTATAGAACAAACAGCGGCATGCCTCACACCTTCTACCTAGTTTTTATTTAAAGCTCCTTGATCTAAACTATCTTTTATTTTTGGCACACCTCTGTTTTTTGCATCAGGTTGTACCCCATTGATAGAATCTAATAAGGCCTGATGGTAGTTTCTTAAGGTGTCTAAACGGCGTTCAACCTCTTCGTAAATTTCTTCATATTCAATAATATTCGAAGTATAGTATAGGTTAGAATTCGCAAACTGTGTACTGTCAACACCATATTTTTCGTACACCAGCGACATATAGTTCCTGTTTTTCTCTAAATGAATGTTTTTAATATTTGAAGTTCCTATAGCAATATGCATTTCATAGAGAAGATCAGTCATCTTCTCTTTATCAATCAGGTCTTCTGGTTTTTCATAGGTTACTTTATCATTGCAACTCCAAAACAGAAAAACTAGTAAAAATGCAGAAATAAACTTCATTATCTATTAAAAATTAAACGCTTGCCTTTAATTTTATCGTCAAAAACTCCCTTATTATATATCAAATTTCCGTTGACAAAAGTCTTGGTAACCGTCGAATGAAAGGTCGTGCCCTCAAATGGAGACCAGCCACATTTATATAAAATATTTTCCTTTGAAACTGTTTGTGGCAATGCAGTGTCAATTATGACCATGTCAGCAAAATACCCTTCTTTTATATAACCTCTTTTTTCAATTCTAAATAGCTTTGCTGGATTATGACACATTTTCTCCACTAGCTTTTCAATTGATATTTTACCATTTTTTACTTCTTCAAGTAGGGCCAATAGAGCGTGTTGTACCAATGGTCCGCCACTTGGAGCCTTTGTATAGACTTGATTTTTCTCATCAATCGTGTGAGGTGCATGGTCTGTGGCTATCACATCTATTCTGTCATCCAGCAGCGCTTTCCATAGGCCTTCCTTGTCCTTTTTTGATTTTACAGCCGGATTCCATTTTATATATGTTCCCTTTTCTTCGTAATCTGAATCATCAAACCACAAATGATGCACACATACCTCTGCAGTAATCTTTTTTTCTTCCAGCGGTATTTTATTTGTAAAAAGAGCTGTTTCTCTATCTGTAGACAAATGAAATACATGTAGTCTGGCACCCGTTTTTTTTGCCAATGCGATCGCTTTTGAAGATGATTTATAACAAGCTTCGGCACTTCTGATCACAGGATGCAATTCTATAGGGATATCATCACCATAAATGATTTTTTGCTTGTCTAAATTATTTTTTATGCTTGTCTCGTCCTCACAGTGGACAGCGATTAGGAGTTTTGTAGATGAAAATATTTTTTCAAGCACTTCTTCATCATCTACCAGCATATTTCCTGTAGAAGAACCCAAAAATAACTTAATTGCAGCTACATTTTTTGGATCTGTCTTTAACAGCTCTTCAAGATTGTCGTTTGTTCCGCCCATCATAAAAGAGTAATTCGCATAAGAATCTTTTGCCGCTATTTTGAACTTGTCTTCTAATAATTCCTGAGTAGTTGCCTGTGGTGAGGTATTCGGCATTTCTATAAAAGTAGTGATTCCACCAGCAACAGCAGCTCTTGACTCTGTGGCAATAGTTGCTTTTTGTGTGAGACCAGGTTCCCTAAAATGTACCTGATCGTCAATAATACCAGGTATTAGCAGCTTGTTCTTCGCATCAATAATTACGGTATTTTGAGAGAACTCTTCAATTTTGTCACCAATTTCTTTAATGATTTCTCCTTCGATCAATACATCACAAACCCTTGTTTTTCCTTCATTAACAAGTCTGGCATTCTTTATTAGGGTATTTCTTATCATTTTTTATTCTTTTTCGAACTTTTTGGCAATCCTGCGAATCTCATTTTTATGATTCCAAAAATTGCTTCTGTAATAATCGCTTTACTCATTTTTGACTCTCCTAAGGTTCTGTCTGTGAAGATCACTGAAACCTCCTGAATATTAAAACCGTGTTTCCATGCCTTAAATTTCATCTCTATCTGAAATGCATATCCGACAAACTTAATTTTATCTAACTGTATGGTTTCCAGAACTTTTCGATGGTAACATACAAAACCTGCGGTAGTATCATTATAAGGCATACCGGTTACGAATCTCACATATTTAGAAGCAAAATAAGAAAGTAATACACGCTTCATCGGCCAGTTCACCACATTTACGCCATTTGAATATCGAGAACCAATAGAAACATCAGCTCCTTCTTTTACACATTGCTCATATAGCCTTACTAAATCCTTTGGATTATGTGAAAAATCTGCATCCATTTCAATGATATAATCATATTTTCTTTCGATGGCCCATTTGAATCCATGAATATAAGCCCTGCCAAGACCATCTTTTTTATTTCTTACCTCAAGAAATAGGCTTTTTGGATATTCTTGCTGAAGTTCTTTTACGATTTCTGCAGTTCCGTCAGGAGAACTATCATCTACAATTAGTATATCAAATGATTTTCTCTGAGAAAAAGTGGCTCGAATGATCCTTTCAATATTCTCTTTCTCATTAAAGGTAGGAATGATTACCAGCGTATCTTGCATAATACTTAATTTGTAAGGGCAAAGGTAAAATAAATAATTGCTAATTTTGTGTTAAGAATATGCTTAATGAAAATTTTAAAAGGTCCTAAGTATCAATTTATATCGATACTACTCTTATTCTTTGTAGTGAATGTATTACAAAGTCATTTTACGAAACTCTTTGAAGACGAAGCCTATTATTATGTTTGGTCAAAAGACCTGGCTTTAGGATATTTTGACCACCCTCCTATGGTGGCACTTTGGGCCGCTATTGGAACTGCTTTTTCAAGTGGTGAACTAGGATTAAGATTACTTAGTACCATCAGTTTTAGCGCTACTTTATGGCTTGTATGGATTATGGTTGACTCTAAAGAAAAATGGCGCTATGTTGTTCTCTTTTTTACGGTGGTCATATCGATGGTATTTTGGCAGGTATTTGGCTTTATCATGACTCCAGACACACCCCTGCTCTTCTTCTCTGCACTGTTTTTACTGTCGTATAAACGATTTTTACAAAATGAAAGTGCCTTGAATACCTTCTTACTTGCATTTAGTATGGCTGCCATGTTATACAGTAAATATCACGGTATTCTTCTTATTAGTTTTGTAGTAGTATCAAATTTAAAACTTCTCAAGAACCCTCGATTTTGGCTTGCATCTATTGGCGGTTTTATGCTTTTTCTTCCTCATTTATACTGGCAATATGAAAATGGCTTCCCTTCTTTCCTATACCATTTAAAAGAACGAAACAGAAAACCCTATGCCATTTATAAAACAGCCATACATTTTGTGAATATGATTGCCGTTGTTGGTATTACCTTTCCATTGATATACAAGGCTTTTTATAAGCAGAAAATTCAGAATGATTTTGAAAGAGCTTTAAAATATATTGTTTATGGCTTTTTCTTTTTCTTTTTATTAAGCACTTTTAAGAGTGAACCTCAAGCCCAATGGGTGATATTAATAATTATTCCGCTTACTCTTATTACATTTCCTTATTTTATTGACCATGAAAAAGCCAGGAAGTGGCTGATGAAAATTGCAGGGATACAACTGGCACTGATAATAATCATTCGTCTTTTTTTCGCCATCCCTGCCATCTCTCCCATCGTCTTAGAACCTCATGTAGCTGATCAATGGATACCAGAGTTAAAAAAGAACACAGAGGGAAAACCAGTAGTCTTTATCAGTTCTTACAGAAACGCTTCTCTCTATAATTTTTACACAGGAATAAAAAGCCATTCTTACAGTATCCTTAGAGGTAGGCAGAGTCAGTATAATTTAGTTGATTTTGAGGCGAATATGCAAGGTGAAAATGTGTATTCTGCTTCGAGGTTTGTCAATGATCAACCCAGGCTGGCTACTAAGTACAGCACTGATTTTGTAGGGACGGCCATCGATAATTATCAAACTTTTGAAAAAGTAGATTGTATCATTGACCTGGATGAAATTGTTCTTGCTCAAGGTCTCAATGAGGTTGAGTTTTCATTTATCAATACCTATGATAAAAATATTAATTTTGAAAACATACATTTTTATGGCGTTATTCAGGCAGAAAAAAACTTGATTTTAGCCAAAATTCCTTTGGAAATCAATTCATTTCCTGAAATTGGTCCTTATGAGAAAAAAACCTTGAAGGCCACTTTTAATGTGCCTAAACTGAATGGTAACGATAAAATTACGTTTAGAATTGCAATAGAATTTTATAATTTACTGGAAGGGTTTCAAGGCAATAGAATACCTGTTGTTTTCAATAATAAAAATTAACCATCTTAACTATGTTTGAAGGAATAGAAAAAATAACAAGCACAAGCGATTGGGTGACTTTGTTTTTTCTTGCCGTCCTGATCTTAATTGCAGTATTACAATTTAATTATTCTGAACGGTTTTCGAAATTATTTTCTCTGGTATATTCAGAAAAATACTACACTGATTATTTAAAAACACGTCCTTTAATTTTCAATGGTTTCCATGTTATTTTCTTTTTTATCATTGTTTTTAACATTTCACTATTGATTTTTTACACATTTAAAAGCTTTTCTTCCTCTGATGAACATACAGGATTTTACTTCTTTTCTCAGATTCTCCTGATGACATTTTCTTATGTTGGATTTCGGTATTTAATCGGTGTTTTCTTAGCATTTTTGTTTGAGGTTGAAGAAGAACAAAAATACTTTACATTTCTGAAAATAAGTAACTTAGCTCTTATATCCATACTTATTATTCCTTTTTTGGTCATCGCGAATTATAGTGTTGGTATTATTCATAAGTTCTTAATAACTTTCGGTATAGTCACCTCATTTGCCATTGCATTATTTCGTTACTTTGTATTAATCAAAAATGAAAAGTTGAGTTTTAACAATTTGTTCTATTTATTTTTGTACCTTTGCGCCCTTGAATTAGCCCCCTTTATAGTTATTTATAAACTGTTTGTTGATTAAAACAAAATTATATGAAAGTAAAAACTATACTCGTATCACAACCTGCACCCAAGGCAGCCCAGTCACCTTATTTCGATTTAATGAATAAACAGAAAGTGAAAATTGATTTTCGCTCGTTTATTCATGTTGAAGGAGAAACTTCGAGAGAAGTTAGAAATCAAAAGATTGATTTCTTGAGTTTTTCGGCAGTTATTTTTACTAGTAGAAATGCTGTGGATCACTATTTTCGACTTGCAGATGAAATGAGGGTCGTTATTCCTGACGACATGAAATATTTTTGTCTGTCTGAAGCAGTTGCCTATTATTTACAGAAATATGTAGTCTACAGAAAGCGTAAGATCTATGTAGGAACAAGGACCTTTGATGATTTAATGCCTTTGATAAAAAAGCATAAATCTGAAAAATTTCTTTTACCGAGCTCTGACAAGGTAAAACAAACTATGATTGATAAAATGAATAGTTTGAAAGTAGAGTGGAAGAGAGCTATTTTGTTTAAAACAGTAATCAGTGATCTTTCTGATCTTGAAAATGTGTTTTATGATGTTTTAGTATTCTTTAGCCCTAGTGGAATTAAGTCTTTATTTGAAAACTTCCCAAGTTTCAAACAAAACAATACGAGAATTGCTGTTTTTGGCAACTCTACAGTGAAAGCTGCTGAGGAAGCTGGATTAAAGATTGATATCGCTGCTCCTTCAAAAGAGACGCCTTCAATGACAATGGCACTTGAAAAATACATTAAAGAAGCAAATAAATAAGTTTATTTCTTCCACATAAAAAAAGCGATTTAATTAAATAAATCGCTTTTTTTATGGCTATAAACCACCTTTTAATCTTCCTTAATGACAGCTATGATCTTAGCTTCTAACTCCTCTGCAAGTTCTGGATTGTCACCAATTAAAGATTTTACAGCATCTCTACCTTGTCCTAATTTGGTGTCTCCATAACTAAACCAGGATCCGCTCTTTTTAATGATCTCATATTCAACACCCAGATCTAAAATCTCACCAACTTTTGAGACGCCATGACCATACATGATATCAAATTCTGTCATTTGAAACGGAGGTGCCACTTTATTCTTAACCACTTTCACTTTAGCTCTGTTACCCAGAACTCTGTCTCCATCTTTTATTTGAGTTCTTCTTCTAATATCTAATCTAACAGAAGCATAGAATTTTAAAGCATTTCCCCCTGTAGTAGTTTCAGGATTACCAAACATCACACCTATTTTTTCTCTTAATTGATTGATAAAAATAACAGTGCAATTCGTTTTATTAATTGTCGCTGTAAGCTTTCTCAATGCCTGCGACATTAATCGCGCATGAAGTCCCATCTTTGAATCGCCCATTTCTCCTTCAATCTCGCTTTTAGGAGTTAAAGCAGCTACAGAGTCAATAACGACAATATCCACAGCTCCTGAACTAATTAAATTATCAGCGATCTCTAAGGCTTGCTCACCATAATCAGGTTGAGAAATGATCAGATTATCTATATCAACACCGAGGTTTGCTGCGTAAAAGCGATCAAAAGCGTGTTCAGCATCAATAAATGCTGCAATACCTCCAGCTTTTTGGGCTTCAGCCATGGCATGAATTGCCAGAGTGGTTTTTCCAGAAGATTCAGGACCAAATATTTCAATAACCCTTCCTCTGGGATATCCTCCTACTCCTAAGGCTAAATCCAAACCTAAAGAACCTGAAGGGATTACATCTACATCTTCATGGACTACATCTCCCATTTTCATTACAGACCCTTTTCCATAAGTCTTATCTAGTTTGTCAAGTGTAAGTTGTAGCGCTTTGAGTTTTGCTGTTTTTTCTTTGTCTTCTGCCATAATCGATCGTAAATTTTATCTTTTTTCGTAATAATTGAACGGTAGCTAAAATAGGAAAATTTATGGGTAACCATTCCTTAAACAAGCAAGATTGTTATTAACAAAAATTGAATCAAAGCTACCAGATTTTATCTGCTATTAATTATTGATCTGATCCTTCAGAAGTCAACAAAAGGAACAAAAAATTAAATTTTTGAAGGATTTATTCCAAAATGTCGCGTAAAATCATGTGAGAACTGGCCTTGATGATGAAATCCATATTGTGAAGCCACATCAGAAATTTTTTCATATTCCCCTCTTCTTGTTGTTAGATGTTTTTTAACCAAATGCAGTTTATGTGCTTTGATATATTGACTCGGATTGATTTGGAATTTTTCTAAAAAAGCATATTCCAATGTTCTTTCACTGACCTTACTCACTCTACATAACTCTTTGACAGTAATATTGTTATTATCTATAGAAGTGATAAAATCAATGGATTTCCGTAAGGCCACATCTCTTTTCCTCTCATAACTCCTATTTGACAATACACTTGTATTATCAATATATTTAAGAGTGTTCAGAATCAAATGTTCAGCCATCAAAAGCAAAGTTTTTTCCCATTCTTCTGATTGCAACCCATTTTTTTTTCTAGAAAAAGTTAGAAATTCAGTAGCTTCCTTCCAGAAACGTTGTAAGAAATCTTGAGATAAAAATAAACGTATTTTATCGTTTCTAAACAAACGCTCAGCATTCATAAAACCAAAATTATCAAGCAATTTGAATAATCTTTCTTCTTTTAAAGAAAGAACATAAACATCGAAGCCACTGTGTGAAACAGATTCAAGTATGCCACTTTTCGGAAATATCAATAAATTGGAGCTGTTGACTTGTTTATGTAGCCAATTGTAATTTACGTCCAAACCTGCAGGTATTACAATGGATCTAAACCCTTTCGGCACCAAGCCTTGTTGATGAATAGTTCCTGCTAAACTCGTTCTCCCCAATTGAAACGTAGCATTTGCATAAAGGTCAAGATAGGCCTTAAAATTATTTCTACTTAATAATTTAAAATCCAGTTCCCAATCAACTACGAAAGCTTTAAAGGTATCAAAATCTTTAAAAGTAGCCTCTATCTGATGCATTGCAAAATCGTTTTCTCTTCACATCAAAAATAAGATATTTCAGAATATTCTTTTCTGATTGCGGATTTTTGATAATCAATTTTTAGCATAATCGGTATCTTTGAGAACAATAATAAAACAATTAACATGTATAAAAAACAATTTCTAACATTCATAGCGATTCTTGGTATTAGCTTCGCTTTGAACGCTCAAAAGATCATTCACGACGCAGAACAGGATATTCTTCAGGAACAATATGGAGAAAAATGGGCTGCTCAAGACAAGGAAATAGACAAAAAATTAAAGGAACTTGAAAAGAAGTTTGGTAAAAAGCCTAATATCATTCATATCATGTGGGATGATAATAGTTTTGGTGAGGTAGGCATTGAAGCATTTAATAAGATCAGAGGTTTCGATACGCCACGTTTGAATAAAATGGGTGAAGATGGGATTGTATTTACTAGAATGTATACTGAACCATCTTGTACACCTACTAGAGCAGGCGCACTAACAGGTCGTTTGGCCGTTCGAAGTGGTATGCACACTGTGGCTTTTCCACCTGAAGGATCAGGCTTACCTGCTGAAGAAGTAACCATAGCCGAAATTTTATCTGAAGTAGGTTATAGTACTGCATTCTATGCTAAGGCTCACCAGGGAGATATAGAAGAAAGCTATATGCACAATCAAGGATTTGACGAAGCTCAGTTTTCTTTGTATAACCAATTCCCTCCTATGTTCTGGCATGCCGAAGGAGAAGCTGTTGGGTTGACCAAAGGATATATCAAAGAAAACACTGAAAAAAATTATATCATGGATCAAACCTGGCGTCCTTATGGGTACATCATGGATGTAGAAGGAAAAAAAGGTGAAAAAGCAAGAGAAACACTTCCTCCAACGTTGGAAAATTATCGTAAAGTTTCTCAACAACATCAAGACAAAGCTTTAGATTATATCAAAAGAAAAGCTAATGATGACAAACCATTTTACTTGGCATATTGGCCAAATCTTTATGATTTGATTCCTGGAAGTGAGGAAATAACTACTTCTAATAGTTCAATGTTCGCTCAAAACATTGAAAAACTTGATATGTATATAGGACAAATTCTGGACGAGTTAAAAGTTCAAGGCATTTCTGAAAACACCTTAGTTGTTGCCATGGCTGATAACGGACCAATGGTGGAAGTTCCTGCAGCCATGTATCAAAATGTTTTTAATGGTGGTAAAGGTGACTACCGTGAAGGTGGTATTCGCGTTGCAGCCTTTGCCCAATGGGATGGTGTAATTGAGCCAGGAACCTATGTTGGTGATATGATCACGGTCCACGATTTGTTTACAACCTTTGCAAAATTAGGAGGTGGTACAAAATATATCCCAACCGACAGAATCATTGATGGCATTGACCAAACTGCGGTTTTCCTTTATGGTGATGGACAGTCAAGAAGAGATTACTACCATGTATATACCGGACTAACGCATGCTGCTACGATAAAGCAACAATACAAACGTGTTTGGATTGGCGGCCGTCCTGGGTTAGTGAAAAATGATTTCTATGATCTGTATGCTGATCCAAGAGAAATGCGCGGTATGATGGCACAATTTCTTTGGGCCTGGGGACCATTTGATATGATGAAAAAACGTCATGATGCCATGAATAAAAAATATCCCTTCTACAGACGTTTTGGTGTTCCATTTGAAGGAATCGAAAACTTACGTCCTGAAAGCAAAGTATATCAGGAAACTGTTAGAAGAACAATGGAAACAGGAAAATAAATTTCTGATTTTATGAAATAAAAAAGAGAGATTATGATAATCTCTCTTTTTTATTATTTCTTTATCATGTACATGTGAGGAATCCCATCTTCCATATAGAATTCATCAGTTGATACGAATCCCAAAGATTCATAGAATTTTCTCAAATAACGTTGGGCACCTATTTTGATCGTTTTGGTGTGGTAAAGTTTTTCTATGGCCTCAATAGATTTTGACATTAATTGAATTCCTAACCCATCTTTTCTAAAATCTTTATGGACAACTACTC
Source organism: uncultured Flavobacteriaceae bacterium (assembly GCA_964419405.1). GTDB lineage: Bacteria > Bacteroidota > Bacteroidia > Flavobacteriales > Flavobacteriaceae > Lutimonas. Next base: position 194 of record CAYQPI010000106.1, on the reverse strand, counting down.
TACCAATAGAAGCTTCTTTAAAATACTCATCAGGACCAAATAAGCGCGTATATGCCACTGTTTGACCTTTTTCTGTAGTGGCATATAAATGATAAGCAATCCGATCTTTTCCATCCAAATCTAAATAAGGACAATCTTGTTCTACAACAAAAATATCCAAGCGTAACTGAATAATATCATGAAATTCTGATACA
>CAYQPI010000105.1:0-5497 GCA_964419405.1 uncultured Flavobacteriaceae bacterium | reverse complement strand
GGTATTGCAAGCCCATACGGTATCACAGTGCCCGATAAGCAGTTGAATTGAGGCAGATTTATTTCTGTTTCTCGGCCTGGCAAATAGATACCCTCCTGTTTCTACTCCTGAGAAAATACTTGTGTCAAAAGCCAGCTGCTCAAATTGATCTTTTAAGAAAATCAGGATATCCTTTTGACAATCAGGTCTTTTTGAAGGGCTTTCTTTGGCTACAAGTTCCTTTAAAAAATCTATCATTTCCTGTTGATGATCTTTTAAAAATGTCTCAATATGTGTGCCCGATGAAATTTTCATTTCATGCCGTTTTATAATCTTATCTTTGAAAATCTTTTGGATATGGGTAACTCAATGTTTCACGAATATTTGCAAACCTTCCAGGAGCAATATAGGCCAACAAAGAATGGTCATAAATTTGTTTTTGATGACCTTCATCTGATACAATTTTATAGTTTCTATGCACCTGAGCGCTCCGTATTCTTCCTGTTATAATACTGTAATCATCAAAACCATCAATAATTTTATGCAAGCTGCAATCTAAAATGGCATAAGAATCTTTAACAAAAATCATCTCGCCATCCTCACTTAAAACACTTGGTATATGCTGGGTTATGTCTTGTGAAAAATTATTGACAGAACATCTTGGAATAGCGGCCAGCGATGACAGCAGTATCTGATCTGGTTTGATAAAGCTTACCGAAAATCTGCCATGTTTTTTAATATTGTGGTAGGTGCAATGGCGCTCAGTACAGACAAACCCGAAAAAATCTGAAAAGCCCAAGGGGGTGGCCATGTGTTTTGGTGCAAGATCAAAGCCCTGTATTTCCTTTGAGCCAATAACCACCAAGGGAGCAACTGTGTAAAAGTGTTCCCAGATAGAATCTTTTAATTCTAAAGAAATAAAATCTTTTAAAGGATCTGTTGCTTTCATACCACACGTCATTTTACTCAAACCCTATCTCTAAAGTTAGTAAAAAAGGGGTATTAAAACAACTTTTACAGGCTATAATTTGACAAAAAAAAAGATGCAAACCCTAGAGTTTGCATCTTTTCAGTTTATGCAAGAAAAAGTTTATAACGCTTCTTTCTTCTCCTCTGTTTCTTTTACTTTAGATGCCTTTTTCTCAACATCCTCAGTTGTAGTTTCTTCTACCGTAATAGTTGTCTCATCAGTAATAACTGTTCCTTCAGCAGATTCAGAAACGATTACTTGTTCAGTCACCGTTAACGACTCCATATTATGTGCCGTAATCTCATCAGCGTTTAAGGCAATACTTGGTGCAATTACCAAGGCCACTACAGACATCAGCTTTAATAAAATGTTTAAAGAAGGTCCTGAGGTATCTTTAAACGGATCACCAACTGTATCTCCAACAACTGCTGCTTTGTGTGCTCCTGTACCTTTTTTACCTTGTTCTTCGATCATTTTTTTTGCATTATCCCATGCACCTCCTGCATTAGACTGAAAAATTGCCATCAATACCCCACAAGTAGTTACACCGGCTAGAAGTCCTCCTAACATTTCAGCACCACCTACAAATCCGATCAATACCGGAACAGCAATAGCTAACAAACCTGGAAGAACCATTTCTCTAATAGAAGCCTGTGTAGAAATTTCAACACATTTTTCATATTCTGCAACTCCGTCGGCGGCATCAAATATTTCTCTGTCTTCTTTTGACGCTTTAGACATATCAGAATCATATTTTCTCATCACCTCTAAGGCCGCTTTCAAGGCAGGAATATCTCTAAATTGACGTCTCACCTCCTCAATCATGGCCATGGCAGCTCTACGAACCGCATTCATTGATAAGGCAGAGAATACAAAAGGAAGCATTCCTCCTATTAATAAACCGGCCATAATTTTTGGTTGAGAAACATCAATGGCTGTAACACCAGCTGTTTTCATAAAGGCAGCGAATAAAGCAAGCGCCGTAAGTGCAGCCGATGCGATAGCAAACCCTTTACCAATCGCCGCTGTTGTATTCCCTACAGCATCAAGTTTATCTGTTCGCTCACGAACTTCTTTTGGCAATTCAGCCATTTCAGCAATTCCACCCGCGTTATCAGAAATTGGACCATAGGCGTCTACTGCTAACTGTATCCCTGTATTTGCAAGCATCCCCACGGCTGCAATGGCAATACCATACAAACCAGCAAAGTGATGCGAAATAATAATCGCAGCTGCTATCAAAATAATTGGTACAGCGGTTGACATCATACCAACTCCTAAACCAGCAATAATGTTTGTTGCAGAACCTGTCTCAGACTGTTCTACAATTGAATTCACAGGCTTTGTTCCTGTCCCGGTGTAATACTCGGTGATTTTACCAACTCCAAATCCTGCAATCAATCCAGACAGGATGGCAAAAAACACACCTTTACTTGTATAGTTCACACCATCATATGCCCATTCTGCTGGGATCATTTCCATGGTGATAAAATAGGCCGCCACGATCATTAAAGCTCCTGATCCGAATTCTCCCAAATTCAATGCTTTATGAGGGCTTCCACCATCTTTAACTCTTACAAAGAAAGTCCCTACAATTGACATGAGAATACCAACTGCCGCAAGAACCAATGGCAAATATACCGCTCCCAAACCAGCAAAATTTGGCGTAATGATAAAGGCTCCCAATACCATGGTACCAATAATTGATCCTACATAAGATTCGAATAAATCGGCTCCCATTCCAGCTACATCTCCTACATTATCCCCTACATTATCCGCAATAGTTGCAGGGTTCAAAGGGTGATCCTCAGGAATACCCGCTTCAACCTTACCTACTAAATCTGCTCCCACATCTGCAGCTTTAGTATAGATTCCTCCACCTACTCTGGCAAACAAAGCAATTGATGAAGCCCCAAGTGAAAATCCTGAAAGTACATTTAATACCATGGCCAGGTTTCCTTCACCAGGCCAGATTCCCTGATAAACCATGAAGAGACCGCTCAAGCCTAGTACGCCTAAACCTACTACTCCAAGACCCATAACAGCTCCACCTGCAAATGCAACTTCAAGAGCACTTCCCAAAGAATTCCTTGCAGCCTGTGTTGTTCTTACATTTGCTTTTGTTGCAGCTTTCATACCAATAAATCCGGCAAGTGCAGAACAAATTGCACCAACAATAAAAGACACTGCTACCATTCCGTGTGATCCAGCTTCATTTGAACCTTTGAAATAAAGCAAAACAGCAACTGCAACAACAAAAATCGCTAAAATCTTATACTCAGCTTTTAGAAAAGACATCGCCCCATCAGCAATGTGTTTAGCAATTTTCGACATTTTTTCATTCCCCTCGTCTTGTTTAGCGACCCAAGCATTTTTGATAAATACAAATGCCAGTGCCAGAACCCCAAACAACCACAAATAATTTACGATTAATTCCATTTTAAAGTGTTAGATTTTTAAGTGATTTTATTTTTAAAGTTGCTAAATGTAAGCAATATTGCGAGATAAAAAAAACCACCATTTATAAATGGTGGTTCCTATAATAAAATCAATAAAGATTGAATTCTTTAAATTGTAAAAGTTCTCTTTTTTTTGTGTTCACTTTCATTGTAACGATTCACACATTCATGATATATTTTGATCGCTTCCTCAGCATTTCCCCAACCTCCGGTATCAACTTTCTTTTCTTCTAAATCTTTATACACCTGGAAAAAATGCTCTATTTCTTTCAGTCTGTGCGGATTTAGATCAGCGATATCCATTCTCTTACTATAGATAGGATCATTTACAGGAACACAGATAATTTTTTCATCAGGACCTTTCTCATCTGTCATATGGAACACTCCAATAGGTCTTACTTCCATCACCACCATTGGATAGGTTGGTTCTGCTCCTAATACCAATACATCCAATGGGTCCTTATCTAAAGCCAAGGTTTCTGGAATAAAACCATAGTCACCAGGATACATCATTGAAGAAAATAACATTCGGTCAAAGCGAATTTTATTCAAGGTAAAGTCGTATTCATATTTGTTTCTACTCCCCTTTGGGATTTCAATTAGAACATCAAATGTGATCTGTTTCTTAGCACTCATAAATTTAAATTTTTTGCAAAAATACAACTTTCAATGACTTAGGAGGTTCAATTGACGATAAAAACGGTATTTAATCCTCCATTCAACCTATAAAACGACGGCTGCTAGGCTGGTTTCGGCCCAAGGTTATAAAATCATTAAGAATTTATACTGCCAAATTTGATTTTGGTAAAAAGTATTTAGATATTTGTCTAAATAACTAAATACAGAAATGAACTCCCTGTTTAAAGCCCTAAATGATGAAACCAGGAGACAGATTATTGAACTGTTAAAAGACGGGGATATGAATGCAGGAGAAATTTCAGAACATTTTAACATCTCCAAACCCAGTATTTCTCATCACCTGGATATTCTAAAACGAGCAGACCTTATCAGCAGTGTGAAAAAAGGTCAGTTTGTGCATTATTCATTGAATACCAGCATTCTTGAAGATTTACTTTCCTGGATACTAACACTAAAAAAACACGTATGAAAACAAGTATACAAAAAGAGATTCCACTATTAGCAATTGTTGCAGCACCCTTTATCTATTTGGCTTCTGTCTGGAAAGATTTACCTCAGAACGTTCCTGTCCATTGGGATGTCAATGGAGAAATTGATCGATATGGAGAGAAAACAGAACTGATACTAATTCCTTTCCTATTACCCCTTCTTGTTTATGCCATTTTTTCCCTGGTTCCCTTAATCGATCCGAAAGGCAAAATACAGCAAATGGGAAATAAATATTTTATGCTTAAAGCTGCCATGACTATTTTTATGTCGCTATTGGCCATGCTCATTATTTATGCCGTTAAAAATGAAACCCTGTATAACCCAAACTATATTGTTTTGCTTATTGGCATACTCATTCTTATCCTTGGTAATTATTTTAAAACACTACGTGTCAATTACTTCATCGGCATCAGAACACCGTGGACCCTTGAAAATGAAAATGTATGGAAAGCTACACACCAATTAGCCGGTAAAATTTGGTTCATTGGTGGTCTACTGATTATTGTATGCAGTATTATGTTAGACAAGAAGTTAAACTTCAATATTTTTATCGGAATTATGATCGTGATTAGCCTCACCCCAATAATATATTCCTTTGTCAAGTACAGGCAGTTATCAAATTCTTGATCTCAGGCCATGATAACACCACTTGACCATCACCTACCAGAACTGAGTTCAAAGATCCACGAGATATTTCAAAGATCTTATGCCGTTGAAGCTGCTCTTTTAAAATGCGATGATTTCCCGCCATTGAAAAGAACAGCCCTGGCCATACAACAAAGCAATACACATTTTTATGGGTTTTACAAGAAGTCTGAATTTGTTGCGGTCATGGAACTTGAGGAGGCCAAAAACCATGTGCATATTCGAAGTTTAACAGTAGATCCTTTATTTTTCAGAAAAGGAATCGGATTCAAACTATTGCATTTTGTCGCTGAAAAGTTTGAAACTGAAAGAATCA
>CAYQPI010000104.1:0-12724 GCA_964419405.1 uncultured Flavobacteriaceae bacterium | reverse complement strand
TGAATTCATACTTAGAAAATGATACCAGGATTGCGGATCGAAAAAAAGCCAGGGTGAACAATACGGTTCCTACCGTGGAAGAAGATCAGATCCTCGGTGATTATCATTCTGATCTGGTTGGTAAAATAAGCATATTAAAAGATGAAGATACCCTGAAATTGGCCTTTGAAGATCACCCGTTATTATCAGCAACATTGACACATTGGCATTATGATACCTATGAAATTCATTGGGATGAAGATCAGGCCTGGTTTGATTTTGGCACGATCAAGATCAATTCAGATAATAATAGAAAAGTGCTCGGCTTTGATTTTGACGTTCCGAATGATGATTTCTTTTTTTATGAGCTAAAACCGCTTCGAGCCAAATAATGCTCGATTTTTTGAGCCGTTTCTTGAGCGCTGATAATGGCACCTTCCATATAGCCTGGAAAGGATGAGGCAGTCTCACTTCCGGCTATAAAGAGCCTTTCATTCCAGCATGAGCTGCGAAATAGTTGATGCCCGTTGTTTTGATGAGGAAAAAGTGCCTTGTCATTGCCGTAACTTGTCAATGATTCATGCTTCCAGATCAATTCATCATAGGACAAATAGCTGTTAGCGATTTCACCGTAATAACGTTTGAGTTGTACCAAAATCCCTTGCAGCCTATCCTCTTTTGAAACAGCATCAAAGGCAGGATTCAAAAAGCCCTTAAGCGAAAACGTATCTTGTTTGAAAGTAGTATGATCATACATTTCTGTTATGGGGCCTGAATTGCTAAATATGGTGCCACTGGTAGAATCCCTGAGCCAAAAGGGGGCGGAATAGGTGAGCGCTATTTTGATCGATTCCCCCATCCAGGTATGTGTCTGACCAAGAATGTCTTTGAGTTCATTCGGTAAACTAGGCTTGGTTTCAATGGTTTTGTGAAATAAAAAGGGGGGTAGGGTGGATACCACTTGTTTGGCGCTATACTGACCTTTCGAGCTGTTGATGTTTATATGCCCACCTTCATTTTCGATCTTGATCACAGAACAATTATAAACCAGGTCCGTTTGTTCTAATTGATTCTCTAAGGTGTTTATAAGTTGAGAACTTCCACCTTTTATCCTGTAGCTTGGCTCTTGTTGCAGGGGTAAAGGCACCAATTGATGAGGACTGTTTGGTACAGGTTCATAAAAGGCAGTACTACCCATGTGCTGCTCATATACTTCAAGGTTCAAATCTTTTAGTAGCCTTAATAAGGTGGTATGTTGGGGATGTATCCAAGTTGCACCCATTTCAACCTGGACCTGATTTTTTGAGATGGTCAAAACGCGTCCTCCCAGACGATTCCTTCCTTCCAGAACCAATAAGTTTAATCCTTGCTTCTTTAAAATATAAGCAAGGGCTAATCCGCAAAGGCCGCCGCCGATAATAATCACATCCTTCATATAGATAGTTATTCAAGCTTCATGATGAGGCCAAAAATATCAATTATTCTGGTCATGATATTGATGATTCTAAGTTTCTTCTCATCAATGCCTTGCAATATTTGAGATAAGATGTCGTTTTATTTCGAACATTTAAATGATTGGTTCGGTTCAGTACTTTTCCCCTCAGAGTCACTTGAATTGGGCCATGAGTTTAAATTCTTTGAAAGACAATGAATGCAAGAAACAGTTGATTTAAGTTTCTACAATAAGCTTATAATGTTGTTTTGAAAAATCTTTTGAAAAGCAAAACCCATCTCCAACTCCAGAGATAACATCAAGGAGTTTAACTTTTACCTTAAAGTGATATGTACCTTCTTTTACTGGGGTTCCATAAATTTCAAAAACCCGGCCGTTACTTCTATATCTCAACCCTTCAGGTAGTTCTCCGATGATTGAAAACTCGTAGTCAAAGGCTTCTTCATCTCCATTCTGTACATAGGCAGAGACGATTTCAGCATAGCGAACTCCTACCTTTGCTTGAGATAACTGTTTCTCGGGAAGTTTTGGAACTATTTTTTGATTGCATTCTAAAAGTTCTTCTGTCAACATCTCACATGAGGTGGAGAATAACAATAACGAGAACATGACGATCAGCCTTGATGTGAGGGAGAAGCAACGGGTCATTTTTAAGGATTTATAAATTTGAATTCAAATAGTATGCCATGAAATATAAAAATTGTTCTTTATCTTTAAACAATAGTGCAAAAGAAGAGACCACAACCCTATGAAAGATTTGAACACCAGCCTTTTTAAGGTAGAAAAAGCTATAAAACTATCTGAAACTCCAACAAAAATTGATATTCAGGCAGATGATAAAAGAGTAGAAAAAGAATTAAAAAGGACCAGAAAGAAACTGGGAAAGCTACAGGATACCTTATATGCGCATGGAAAATATGCAGTGTTGATCTGTATTCAAGGTATGGATACCGCAGGAAAAGACAGCATGATTCGTGAAGTCTTCAAAGACTTTAATACTCGTGGTGTTATAGTTCATAGTTTTAAGGTGCCAACGCCGCTTGAATTGGGCCATGATTATCTCTGGCGCCATTATATTGCCTTACCGGCTAAAGGAAAGTTTGGTATATTCAACAGAACACATTATGAAAATGTACTGGTTACCCGCGTACATCCCGAGTATATTATGGGAGAGAATATTCCAGGGGTTCACTCTGTTGACGACATAGATCAAGCCTTTTGGGATCAAAGATTTGAACAGATCAATAACTTTGAGAAGCATTTGGCCAACAACGGAACGATCATTTTTAAATTCTTTTTACACCTGTCTAAAGATGAACAAAAAAACAGGCTCTTGCGAAGACTGGAAAAAGAAGAAAAGCACTGGAAGTTTTCACCCGGAGACCTGAAGGAACGTAAGTTATGGGACAAGTACCAGCATTGTTATCAAGAGGCCATAAACAGCACCTCAAAGTCTCATGCGCCATGGTTTACCATTCCTGCTGATAATAAACCTATAGCACGCTATGTTGTTGCCAGGATCCTGCTTGATACCTTAAAAACCTATTCAGATATTCAAGAACCTGACCTTGACATGGAGGTGAAGGCAAACCTTGACATGTATAAAAAACAATTAAGAGAGGAGTAATTTGAACAAGGGTGACGATTAATGGATTGGTCATTTAAAATTAATTTTATGAGGAAAATTATCATATGTGCTTTGGGTTTGACGTTGATGCTGGCCTGTAAAAAAGAACAAAAAACGGATCCATATAGTGATTCTCCCATAGATGCCACCTTGCCAGTAGAAAAAGAAATACTAAAAGTGGAGACCACGACTACTGAAGAACTGAGACAACCTTTGTCTTATTTATCTAATTATTTAGGTGGATATGCCCGTCAGGAAAAACTTTTTACCGTGGGTGTTTTAGCTCAACGACTTCAAAACCTGGAGCGATTTAATTATGAGGCATTGTTGCAGAATTATCATACGGAAACCGCTCTTATGATTGATGAGAAGATCATACATATGAGCGGCTGTAAACAGCATAGCTGCCCTAGTAATGCCTATGATTTCTTTATCGATCTTGAAAATGACAATATAAATATCTACTATTTCAGAAACAATATGTTGCGTGTATATCAGGAAAAAGGTATGATTGAACTACCTGAAGCCTATGCCAAGGAAATGGAAGTAAAAAAGAGCAATGCTGGTATAGGCAGTACAGATGGTATTGAATCAAATTATGAGTTGTAATTAGCTATACCTCTTTGGGCTAATAAATTCTGGCTTTATTATACTAAACCTTGATATTTAGAGTTTTAATTTGAGGAGCGTTCACTAATCGCCCCTTTATGTACTATGAATATAATGCTATTAGTTGATGTCGGAAGTATCATCTTGGTGATCATTACCCTAATTTTATGGGTTGCTATCATCATTGAGAAATTTGTACATCCTGCCTATAAAGACTTCTTTAGAGGCAGTAGGTTATGGCCAAATGATGAAAATGAAAGACGTCAACTCAAAAAATGCATTCAGGGTATTGGTCTGTATTACTTTACAACTGTTTTGATATTACTTTATTCTCCTGCATTTGCCATGCTTATGGGATTCGGAGGAATTTTTTATGCAGTAGCTTTGTATTACTGGTTGGTGATTGTCAATCGAGAAAGGGGAAATAAACATTAGATGGTTCCTTGCACTCAAATCTTTAAAGTGAATTAAATTCAATATTTTTATCTATCCATCAGCTGCGTTGTTATAATTATCTTCATTCGTGGTCTGCAAATGAATTATTGAAATGAATCAAACCAGAAGAGATTTTGTGAAAAAGACGGCATCTGCCGCGCTGTCTGTACCTTTTATGATGCCATCATTTAACGGCATAGTAATGAAAGATAAAGAATTGAATATCAGTATTTTTTCAAAGCATTTGCAGTTTTTAGATGTAAAGGGAGCGGCTCAGATAGCTGCAGAATTAGGATTCAATGGCCTTGATTTAACGGTAAGGCCCAAAGGGCATGTGTTGCCAGCTCATGTGTCAAAAGACTTAGCCACAAGTGTTTTAGCTATTAGAAAAGCTGGATCTGAATGTAAAATGATTACAACAGCCATTGAAAGCGCCGACAATAAGGAGGATGCAGCATTGATTCAGGAAGCGGCCATGGCAGGAATAGCATATTATCGGTCAAACTGGTTCAAGTATCAAAAAGGGAGAGACATGACTGCCTCTATCGCGTATTATCAGAATGAGGTCAAAAAGTTAAGTGAATTAAATCGACAAAGTGGTATAATTGGTTGTTATCAGAATCATGCAGGTACCAAGATAGGCGCTTCATTCTGGGAGCTGAAGATGCTTTTAGATACAGCTGATAAAGATTATTTTGGAGTACAATTCGATATCAGACATGCCCTTGCTGAAGCTGCTTTTTCTTGGGAAAATGGACTACGTCTGTTACATAAAAGCATTAAAACAATTGTGTTGAAAGATTTTAAATGGACCATGGAAAAGGGAAAACGAGTCTTGGTCAATGTTCCTATCGGCGAGGGAATGGTCGATTTCCACAGCTATTTTAAACTTCTTAAACAGTATCAACTAAACCCACCTGTTTCGCTTCATCTAGAATACCCTCTTGGTGGTGCTGACAAAGGAAGAGATTCTTTAAGTATAGACAAAAGTCTGGTTTATGCAGCCATGTCAAAAGACCTTCAACGAATTCGTGACTATTGGTCTCAAGCCTGATTTTTTTAACTTTTTTCTTAAGCGATCATTTGTATCAGCATAAGGAACCTATAAACAGTTTTTTAATATACTAGCTGACAATGGTCATATTCTATCACTATTCAAAATAGTAATTTTGGGGTGTAGAAGTTGATGAAAAGAAAGCGTTACCAATGATTCACGTTAATTAGCTTCTGTTTATGAGTAGATTATGCAGCATTTAGGTACCATATCGAAAATCACTGATTCAACCATTACGGTGGCATTAGAGGCCAACACAAATTGTGAATCATGCAAGGCAAAAGCAGCTTGTGGGGTCTCTGAATCAAACAACAAGGAAATTGAGATCGACAATTCTCGAAACATCTCAAATCAAAAGAGAAAGTCCTATGCATTAAATGAAGAAGTGGCCGTCATTATGGAAGAAAGCAAAGGTTTAAGAGCTGTGTTTTGGGCGTATATCTTTCCCTTTATTTTAATGATCAGCACCCTATTTATTAGTTCCTTATTTGTTTCAGAAGGTCAGGCAGGTATATTGTCTTTACTAGCCTTACTTCCTTATTACCTGCTCATATTTTTGCTCAATTCTTTCTTTAAAAAAAGATTCAAAGTAACCTTGTTTAAATTAACTTAGAATGACCTTATCTATCGTATATAGCGCTGTTTTACTTGCCTCAATTGGCTTAGTGGCAGCCACTATATTGTATATCGTCTCAAAGAAGTTTTATGTCTATGAGAATCCATTAATTGCTGATGTTGATGAAGTATTGCCTGCTGCCAATTGTGGAGGCTGTGGCTCACCGGGTTGTAAGGCCTTTGCTGAAAAATTGGTGAATACTGAAGATATTTCTGATCTGTTCTGTCCCGTAGGCGGAAATGACGTGATGAAAGAAGTCGCAGAAATTCTGCAAAAGGAGGTTGTTGAAAAAGACCCTACCGTGGCAGTATTAAGATGTCAGGGAGGATGTGATGTCAGGCCAAAAACGACTATTTATCAAGGACCTCGTTCATGCGCCATTTCATCTTTGGTTTATGGAGGAGAAACAGATTGTCAATATGGATGCCTGGGAGATGGAGATTGTGTCGACGTATGTGATTTTGATGCCATGTATATGGATGAGAAAACCGGTTTACCCGTTATAATTACTGATAAATGTACTTCCTGTGGTGCCTGTGTCAAAGCCTGTCCTCGAGACATCATAGAGATGCGGCCAAAGCATAAAAGAGACCTAAAGATCTTCGTGGGGTGTCTGAATGAAGATAAAGGGGGAATTGCAAGAAAAGCCTGTAATGTAGCCTGTATTGGATGTTCTAAATGTGATGATATCTGCCCAAAAGATGCCGTTATCATGACCGATACTCTGGCATATATAGATCCTGCACTTTGCACCTTATGCAGAAAATGTGTAGATGTATGTCCAACAGATTCTATTATTGAAACCAATTTTCCGCCAAGAAAAAACAGAGAGCCTAAAAAGGCAAAGAAGGTAGCTAAGAAACCAGTGAAAAAGGAAATGCCAGTAGTGAAAGTAGTGCAAGATGTTAAACCAGAAAAACCAAGTGCAAATGCTTAAAACGTTTCCAAAAGGAGGTATTCATCCTGCTGAGAATAAAATTACCTCAGGCAAGGCGATCAGGCGTATGGCCGTTCCAAAGGTGGTTTATGTGCCTATAGCCCAGCATATTGGTATTCCTTCTGAAATCATCGTTGAACGTAAAGAAAAAGTTGAAATTGGTCAGGTTATCGCAAAATCAAGTGGCTTTGTGTCTTCCAATATTCATGCTCCTGTCGCTGGAACAGTCACAAAACTTGATATGATCGTAGATAGCAGCGGTTATAAAAAGCAATGTATCGTTATCAGAACAGATCAAAAGAATGAGGCCAATTTTGAAACCATCAATTATCCTTTAAAAAAGGAAATCCAGATGGAGCCTAAGGATATTCTGGAGCATATTTCGGCATCGGGTATTGTAGGTCTTGGAGGTGCAACCTTCCCATCACATGTAAAATTGGACCTGAAGAATGATAATAAGGTTGATTGTTTGATCATCAATGGGGTTGAATGTGAACCCTATTTGACTGCAGACCATAGATTAATGCTTGAAAAAGCAGATGAAATAGTTGTTGGAATTCAGATATTGATGCGGGCACTGCATATTGACAGTGCTGTTGTTGGTATTGAGAACAATAAAAAAGATGCCATTAAGGTACTTAAACTGGCAGCCATGTCAGACCCCAGGATTAAAATAGCGGCCTTAAAAGTGAAGTATCCTCAGGGGAGTGAAAAACAATTGATAAAATCAATTCTCAATCGAGAAGTTCCTAAAGGAGGTCTGCCTATGGATGTAGGTGTTATCGTGCACAATGTAGGGACTATATTTGCGATTTATCAGTCGGTTCAATACAATTTACCACTTATAGAAAGAGTGGTGACCGTTACAGGGAAAAAAGTAGAAGAGGCCTCAAACTTTTGGGTAAAGATAGGAACACCTATCAAGGATCTTGTGCAAGAAGCCGGGGGCTTACCAGAAGGTACACGTAAAATTATCAATGGTGGCCCGATGATGGGCAAGGCCATAAAGAATACTGATGTTCCGGTAACCAAGGGGACTTCAGGGATTTTAATCATTAGTCAAGAGGAAGCGAGCAGGCAGGAATCTAAAAATTGCATTCGATGTAGTAACTGTGTTTTTGTATGCCCGATGGGTCTTGAGCCTCATTTATTGATGACTCTTTCAGAAAAAGGATTGTATGAAAGAGCGGCTTCAGAAGATATAATGACCTGTATCGAATGTGGATCATGTAGTTATGTCTGTCCCTCACACAGGCCATTATTAGATTATATCAGATTTGGTAAAAACATAGTTAAGAAACTAGAAACAGTGTCGTAGTAAAATGGAAGAAGAAAAAATTATCATATCAGCCTCTCCACATGTTCATTCAGACAGAACATCAAAAAAGCTCATGTACGATGTGCTTTATGCTCTGATACCGGCATTTATGGTGTCTATTTATGTGTTTGGTATTAGTGCTTTGATACTGACTTCTGTAGCCATTATATCCTGTATGTTATTTGAATACTTGATACAGAAATTTTTATTTAAAACGGCCGTTTCAATTAGCGATGGTTCAGCTTTAATTACGGGTATCTTATTGGCTTTTAACCTGCCATCAAATCTGCCAATATGGATGGTGGTTTTAGGAAGCCTGGTTGCCATAGGCGTTGCGAAAATGTCTTTTGGAGGCTTAGGTTTTAACATTTTTAATCCTGCCTTGGTAGGGCGTGTGTTTTTGTTGGTATCCTTTCCGGTGCAAATGACCTCCTGGCCAACACCAATTGAAAACAATATGAAACTAGCCGATGCCGTGACGGGAGAAACTACGCTAGGTATTATCAAGGAAGGTTTGTTGTATGGAGAAACCATGTCATCTTTGGTGGATAAAATTCCGGCAACTACTGATTTGTTATTTGGCTTCACCAGCGGTTCAGCAGGTGAGATGTCAGCACTGGCATTGATATTAGGAGGCCTTTACCTGATCATACGAAAAGTTATTACCTGGCATATACCGGTGACAATACTTGTAACAATGGCCCTGATGACCGGCTTGTTCTGGCTGGTAAATCCTGAGCAATATGCCAACCCCTTGATTCATATACTATCAGGTGGTGCCGTTTTAGGGGCTTTTTATATGGCCACAGATCTGGTAACCAGCCCAATGACCAAAAAGGGGATGCTCATTTTTGCCATAGGAATCGCCGTGATAACGGTGGTCATTAGATTATATGGTGCCTATCCTGAAGGTATATCCTTTGCCATATTAATTATGAATGCCTTTGTACCATTGATCAATACCTACTTTAAACCAAGACGTTTTGGGAATAAAATTCAAGCAAAAATCGTGTAATTATGTCGAAAAAAGCATCTACATTTTTAAGTATGACACTCACACTTTTTGTGACCACGCTGGTAGCCGGAATTTCACTGGGCTTTATTAATGATATTACGAAGGGGCCTAAGGAACAGGCAAAACTAGATCGAAAAATAAACGCATTAAGAAATGTGCTTCCAGAATTTAATAACAACCCGGTTGAAAGCGTGGAATTGTTCAAATCAGCACTGGCAAAGGATAGTGTAGAAATTTATACCGCCTTTCAAGACGACCTTGAAGTAGGAACTGCCATTGTAGGTTCTTCAGAAAAGGGATTTAGCGGTCTTATAAAAATCATGGTAGGTTTTAATACTGATGGGAGCATTAATAATATCGCTGTTTTAGAACAGAAAGAAACTCCAGGGTTGGGAACCAAGATCAAGGATGAAAAATTTATTCGGCAGTTTCAGGGGAAGCATCCTTCAGAGTTTGATCTTAAAGTGAAAAAAGACCAGGG
The DNA here is from genome assembly GCA_964419405.1 of uncultured Flavobacteriaceae bacterium. Lineage (GTDB taxonomy): Bacteria > Bacteroidota > Bacteroidia > Flavobacteriales > Flavobacteriaceae > Lutimonas. The sequence continues at coordinate 3,200 of CAYQPI010000104.1, read as the reverse complement.
AGATGTTGATGCATTGACAGGAGCAACTATAACAACGAGGGCCTTTGGTGAGGCCACTCAAATGGCTTATGAAATATTCGAAGCCAGACAATCAGGATCAAAATAATAAGAAAATGGCAGTAGAGATTAGTCAAAAACAAAATTTCCTAAAAGGAATCATACAGGATAATCCTGTCTTTGTGATGCTCTTAGGGATGTGTCCGACCTTAGGGGTGACTTCATCCGGATTTAACGGCCTAGGGATGGGTATAGCCACCTTATTTGTACTACTGATGTCAAATATCGTGGTGTCCTTGATAAAGGCTCAGATTCCTAGCAAGGTCAGGATTCCGGCCTTTATCGTGATCATTGCTTCATTTGTAACCATCGTAGAAATGGTGTTGGAAGCTTTTATCCCGTTTTTGTACGAACAATTGGGGATTTTTATTCCTTTAATTGTAGTGAACTGCCTGATTTTGGGAAGGGCAGAGGCCTATGCTTCAAAGAATAATTTGAGCCGGTCTGTTATTGATGCCCTCGGTATGGGGATCGGATTTACCATAGCTTTGACCGTACTGGGTCTGGTCAGAGAATTACTAGGGAATGGGAGTTTGTTTGATCTAAAGCTGGTCTCAGAAGATGCAAGTACATTGATCTTGTTTATTCTTCCTCCAGGTGCCTTTATTGCGCTGGCTTATTTAAGTGTTCTTTTTAACAAAATATCAACCAAAACCAACGAATAGATGGACTATATAATTATATTGATTGCCGCTGTTTTTGTCAATAATATCGTATTGGCACAGTTTCTTGGTATTTGCCCGTTTTTAGGTGTGTCCAATAAGGTTTCCACTTCTGTAGGAATGTCTGGAGCCGTTTTGTTTGTGATGACCATTGCGACTTTGGTCACCTATTTGTTGCATGAATTTGTGTTGGTTCCTTCGGGATTAGATTATTTAAGAACCATTACCTTTATTCTGGTTATCGCAGCACTGGTGCAGATGGTTGAGATCATGTTAAAGAAAGTGAGTCCGCCATTGTATCAGGCCTTAGGTGTATTTTTACCATTGATCACGACCAATTGTGCCGTTTTAGGTGTCGCCATTCTTGCCCTGGGATTGGAAAATGTTAGTTTGCTGAAAGCAGTGTTTTTTGCCATTTCGCACTCCATAGGTTTTGCCCTAGCCTTGATCGTTTTTGCCAGTATCAGAGAGCAATTGGAACTGGCAGATATACCAGAAGGGATGAAAGGGGTACCTATCAATTTGTTGGTGGCAGGTCTACTTTCATTGGCCTTTTTAGGCTTTACAGGATTGGTTTAATGACCATTCAATTCCGCAAGATAAATTTCATCTCGCTATATCATATTTTTTATTATATTGCTATCGTGTTGATTTAGACACGATAAGAATAGTTGATCCCTCTAAAAACTTGAAATATGAATAAAGAACTACATGAAGACACACATAGTGCTCCACAAATTGGCAGCTTTGCCAGAAGGAGTTATAAAATATATTTGGAACATTACAAATCAAGAAATTTAAAACCAGCGCTGTCTATGGATGAATTTCTAGAGAATTATAGAACTGCCTAGTGTTAGCAGGCTCTTTTACATCTCCAACAAAAAATTAATAAGTACATATCTCCAACATGTCTCTTGTTGAATTCTTAATGATCTTCACTTCTTGTTGATCAAAAAAATGATAGCTCATATTGACAGTACATATTATTAATGTCAGTGACAACTGATTTTTCAGCTTTCCAAAATTTCTCCCAGGCCGTCCTTGAGCCTTAGCAAGTCATATCTCAGTTCAAACAATTCCTGAATGCTCATATTCTTAAAAACATGGCTATTGATGCTTTCAAGTTGCTTGTATACATCGGTAGTTTGATAATCCATAACACATACAACGAAAATTTTTTGGAAATATTTAATGTGGTGAGGTAGTGGTTTTTCAATGGTGAGAATAGGAAATACAATTTTTTATGATTTCTCGGGTTGCCTAATTGTTATGGAAGTGCACTATAAGGCTAGATCTTACGTCAATTAAAGGTTGATTTAAGCAATTTATGATTAAAAATGTACGGCACATTGCGCCGTATACAAATCCTTTATAGTTAGGTATTTTTGGTTTAAACACAAAAATAGATTGTTATGAAAAATATTTTAAAAGTTACAGCTTTTGCAATTGTACTTATTTTCAGCTCATGTTCTGATGATTCGGAATCTCCATCAAATATGTCCTTTACTGAACAAAACGCGGGCTCTTGGTATGGACCTGTAGACATTCCTGGAGCCGATTCTATAGATTATTGGATTGTTTTGGACAAAGCCGGAAACCTATTTGAATGGAATGGAGAATACGACGGACAATGTGGTGAAATGAAGCGTTCTCGAATTACTGTGGTGAAGAACACACCTGAGGAGTTTATTTTCACTTCAAGTGAAGGGGAGTTTTCAGCGGTATGGACAATGACTAATTCTGGCTCTAAGATTAACGTGGTTATGGAGGTGGAATCTTTATCATTCGACTTCTTGATATCAACTGATAGCGACTGTTATTCAATTGTTCGATAAAACTTCGTTGAAGTCGGATTATTTCATGATCCTTTTACGTTCCGAATTCCGAATAAAAGCTTGCAATTTTCAATCGCCTGGGGTGACAGTCAGTGTTTGACTTTTTTCATACTATTACTGTCAAACTCTGACTAAGCGGTTGGAGAGATGAAACAGGATTACTTCGTGATCCTGAATGCACTCCGTTTTTAGAACAACAAAAGCCATATCCGTCTGTCGACGGGTGATCTTTTTTATTTGTCGAAATCTTAGGAGAAATGAATTGAACTTCAAAAGTGGTCAGTACTTTTTATGCATGGACAAAGGCAATGTTCAATCTTCAATCTTAAATCCTTAGAGGATTACTATCGTGATCCTAATTACAATCCGTTTAGAGAATAACAAAAGCCATATCCGTCTGTCGACGGATCCCCTTTTTTATTTGTCGAATCCTTAAGCAAATGAATTTGCTACGGTTTCTCCAAATAAAAAAGCCCCACGTTAGTGGGGCTTTTGTTATTCATCCGTGATCGCGATAGGATTCGAACCTATGACCGTCTGCTTAGAAGGCAGATGCTCTATCCAGCTGAGCTACGCGACCATTTGATGTAAGCTTAGAAAAACTGTCATTAAACAATGAACTGTTTATCTTAAGCGGGTGCAAATA